>PWHN01000024.1 GCA_003554945.1 bacterium | reverse complement strand
TATTTCTACATAATGTAATTTTCCAGTTTTTATGTAAACAGCTGGGCTAACCCCGCCCATTCCTACGAATGGGCGGCCCTACGGGTGATTAATTCATCAGCTGATGAATTAATCAGGTTAGGACCTTCCACATCTTTTTTCTTTAAAAAACTATAGATTTCGGGTCTGCGGTCACTACTTTTTCTTGTGTCGAATGCCACCGCGGGATTTTGTGGGGCTCAGAAAAATAGTTGCAAAGCGGGGAAAAATTTATTATGGTTGTCTATTCAATTGTAAATAAATTTGAGAGCGAGGTGAAAATATGGCAGCCGAGGCACCACTTGAAGAGCTGGAACGGGTGAGCAACGAACTGGAGAGTCTTGAAATGAAATATCCGGACGCTTACTCAGATTTTTCAGGATTATTCAAAAAAAACCGTTCGGTCGGTTACAAAAACATCTGTAAGATGTTGATGGGGGAGGCAACGCCGCGCGAACTAAAGGGTTTAGATTAGTTGAACCACCAATTATCCCTTCCTTAATTTCAGTTATTACCACCAGCGCAGTGGTTTATAGATATTCCCCGGGTAACTAAAACTGTTCTTGGAAATTGGCCGGGGAGTGTTGTGGAGAAGTGTCGTTGTGGAAACCACCCGAAATATGTGGGGGGCAAGAAAATAAAACAGAGTAAACGAGGTAGATTCAGGTGAAAAAGGTAATTGTTGTTGAGTCCGCAGCCAAAACTAAAACTATTCGTAGATTTTTGGCGGGAGAGTATGACGTAATAGCGTGTGGCGGGCATATAGTGGACCTTCCTGCTGATGAGCTTGGGATCGATGTTGACCAGGGATACCGGGCGCACTGGGAGCCAATATACTTTCGTGGGAATGACAAAGTAAAAAAGGTGCGCGAGCGGCTTGCTGACGCGGATGAGATATATCTGGCCACCGACCCCGACAGGGAAGGGGAAGCCATCGCGGCGGACCTGCGAGAACATTGTACTCCTTACGGGGCAGAAGTAAAAAGGATTGAGTTTAACGCAATTGTTTATCGGGCGGTTCGTGAGGCTCTGGAGGCGCCGCGGCAGATAGATTCAAATCGTGTAGAAGCCCAACGGGCAAGACGGGTGCTCGATCGTCTAATTGGATTTATTATTTCTTCAATTACCCAATTTGACCCGGATGGACCCGGCCTGCCGGCAGCCGGTAGAGTTATGTGTCCCGCTGTGGCACTGGTGGTTGATCGCGAGCGTGAAATTGAGAGTTTTACCGTACGTCATTACTGGAAGCTACACGCGCTTCTCGAAGCAGGAGATGAAGAAATTGAAGCTGTGGTCAATGATGAATGGGAAGAATTTGAGCAAATTAAGGAACAGGTTCTGAAATTAAACGAAATAGGAAGCATGAAAGTTGATAGTGTTGATCTGGTCCCGGAGGACAAACAAAATCCCCGTCCGCCCTACACTACAGATGCGTTGCAGGATGCGGCTGACACACTATTGAATTTTTCGCCGGAAAAAACTATGGCGCTGGCCCAGGAGCTTTACCAGGGGGTGGAGATAGACGGCAAGCCACAGGCTTTGATAACTTACATGCGTACGGATTCAACTCGCGTTTCGCCTCAGGCACTCAATCAGGCCCGCGAAGCTCTTGAAAATTTTTATTCTGAAGACTTATACAAAGGCCGTCCCTGGCGCCCCGGGGGGGCAGAGCAGGATGCTCACGAAGCAATACGACCAGCCTCGCCCGAGGACTCCGACTTGCGTCCGGAGGTGTTGGAGGAACAAATTAGACCCGATCTCTGGGAACTTTATCGTCTGATTTACTATCGGTTTTTAGCTTCACAGTCCCGTCCGGCAGTTTATAAAACAACAGAGATAAATTTAAGCGTAGAAGATGTAACCGCACAGGCGCGCGGTGATGAACTGTTGAGTTCCGGGTTCCTGGAAATTTATAGAAAAATTCGTCCGGATTATGGTCGTGAAGAGGTTAAACTGCCTGAGATTAAGGCGAGAGCCGAACTGAATTTAAAGCGCTCCTGGCCCGAGGCCATGCAGACCTATCCGCCGGCGCGCTACAGAGAGGGAAGTCTTGTCCGGGCGTTGAAGGAGAAAGGAATAGGACGCCCCTCCACGTACGGAGATATTTTAGGCAAGATAAAGCGCGGTCGCGGTGGTTTTGGCTATGTTCGCAAACAAGGGGGAAAGTTGAGACCGACGGAAAAAGGAGAAAGGCTTTGTGAATATTTGAGAGAAAAATACGAGCAGGTAATTTCTTATGAATATACGAGTGGAATGGAGGAAGAGCTGGACAGAATTGAACGAGCCGAAAGCAGTTACGAAGAGTTTTTGCAGCAAGAGTTTAAGTGGCTGCGCGAGCCTTACGAAAAAGCAAATAAAAGCGGCTGGCTGAGTGGGAACCGTCCTACTCCGGCTCAAGTTAAATTTTTAAAACAACTGGAAAAACGGGCCGAGCGGGAGGTCCCGCCTGAAGTTTACGAATCGAAGGAAATGACAAGCGAGTGGATTGATCGGCTGCAGGAGGAGGAGAAAGCCGTAGTTCAGATAACTGGAATTGAGAAGGTGGATGTGAGCGGGGTCATGTGTCACCGGTTTGAACTCCGGTTTAATAAAAGGCTGCCTGAAGAAGAACGAGAGTATCTGAAAGAAAAGAACATGAAATATAGCCCGGGTAACGTCGAGCGTTTTCCTGGATTTAGATTCCAGCGCCAGGATTATAAAACAGTAGAAGATTTTCGTAATGAGCTGATTGAACGTTACAGTTCAAAAAATTCGCCCCTTGAGGCGACTGTAGAAGTAGCGTAATCGTTCTTAGCTAAGCTCTTCGAGGCTGCACGGTAGATACTGGTTAAGTTTCTCTTCAGCTTCCGCTCGGGAACAATCTTCTATACACATCAGCTCTCCCATTAAAAACTGGGATACAGTGTCATAAACCCGTTTTTCAGTTATATTAAGGTTTTGATCCAGGAATCTTGTATGAAGTTTTTTCAGCCCCTCAATGGACGATTCAAGATCACCGGTTTTGACGTCGGCAAGAAGTGATTTCAAAGTCTGCTGATGAATTTTTTCGGGGTGTTCATTCTCCTCGGGATCATAGTTTTCTTCGATAAACTCCTGCGCTTCTTCCAGCTTATCGTAAAAATCTGCCCGTGGTGTTAACTTCCGCACCCCTACTTCTTCCAGGCTGGTGGTTGGTATTTTCACTGTTTTTTGATTCAGACACATCTCGATAACAAAGTATTCTTGGGCTTCCTTTTCGTCTAAATCTATTTTCTCCTGCTCAATAATTTTCCCGGCCCCATGATGAGGATAAATTACAGCGTCACCGACTTCCAAAGAAAACGCACCTCCAAAAAATGTTTTGATAAAGGAATTTTAATCTGGATACACGCAAATATGATTATGAATTATAACGCATAAAAAGCTAATTTAACAGGGAGCTCTGTTAGCGGCGCGAAGCCCCTATGTCAGCTCCTACAGGGGAAATAATTCAGATACTTTGCGTTCAAGACCATTCTCCCTTTTCTTTTCCCCCTTGAAGCGGGAAAAGACAAAGGGGGGTGAAAAAATGAATTGCGGGTCGGGGCCCGCAATGACAGGGTTGTTGGAAGGTTTTGTGACGGAAGATGTCGTTATGTTAAAAAGAAACGTGCTTTGTTATAATCAAGCTGTCACATTAAGTTTAGCTTGCTGAAATAATTAAAGGGAAAGGATGAATTAAAATGACTGAGCGTGTTTTTATTACAGGAGCCAATCGTGGGATAGGGCTGGGATTTGTTCGTCAGTATTTAAATGCTGGTTGGAAAGTCTATGCAACCGCCAGGAAACCGGAGGAGTCTGAGGAGTTGCACTCGCTGCAGGATAAATTTGAAGAAAATTTAAAAATTTTACGACTTGATATCAGCAGCGCCGAGTCTGTTGAGGCTGTTGGTCGAACGGCGGAAAGACTTGAAGACGGGATTGAATTATTAATAAATAACGCCGGCGCCTATGGTTCGAAAGATAGTTTTGAGAATCTTTCGCCGGAGCAGCTAAATGAGATTTTTGACGTTAATTGTGTCGGTTCTTTTCGTCTGACGCAGCGTTTATTTCCCCTGATCCGTGATGTTAAGGGGGATGTTGTCTTTATCACTTCACTGATGGGGTCTATAGATGACAACAGGAGTGGAGGTGCTTATCCCTACAGGATTTCAAAGGCGGCCTTGAATATGCTGGGAAAGACATTAAGTGAAGATTTCAAAACAGAGGGTGTTTATACACTGCTTCTTCACCCGGGTTGGGTAAAAACCCGCATGGGCGGGGAAAACGCTAAAATTGACGTGGAAACTTCTGTTACTGGAATGCGCAAAGTAATTTCACAGATGGATCTGGAGATGAGCGGTAAGTTTTACGCTTATGATGGTGAAATGCGACTCTGGTAAGAAAATAACTACGAAAGCGGGGCAATACGATGAAAATAGAAGAAGTAGTTTCGACAATCTGTGAGGCGATAAACAATCGTCTAATTGTAGAATTTAACTATCAGTGGAGGAAACGTGTGGTAGAGCCATACCTTATAGGTGTTCATGAGGACGAGGATGAGCTGATGCTGCGAGCAGTCCAGGTGGCTGGAGAGAGCAAATCGGGCGGCTTGCCGGATTGGAGGCTTTTTCGGCTTGCTGAAATGAAGAAGTTAAAGATCACGGACAGGCATTTTGAGCCGCGACTTGAAGAATATGAGCCTAAGGACCCCGAACTTGTTGATCGTAAGTGCTGGGTTGGCAGTAAGTATTAAGTAAGCTGGTTATTGTTCCAGAGATACAGTGATCACCGGAGCGCGTCCTATCTCGCTGTCGGCGATTGAGCCCAGCATTTCCCTTTCCAACGTTTCGCTGCCCAGTGTATCTCCGGTTCCGGCTCGTGAACCCCGTTGACATAGAAATATAATGTCTGGCTTGTGTTCTTCCACCAGCTCATTGATTGTCATAGACGATATCTTCGACTTCAAATCTGCCACTTTTACTACACAGGCACTATCCTTTTCTACAAAATCAGCCCCATCAATATCGTCTCCCACCCAGGTTACGTTAAATCTTTGATTTTTACCAAGCTGGTTAACGACGTCGACCGAGACGTTCCCGTCGCCAATAACCAGGGCCTGAATAGGAGTTCCGCTTGGCGAAAGATTGTGCATTACAACCACCCCAAATAGAAGAGTAGGTAAAAATAAACAATTGTTAAGATGATCAGAGGTATGGTTACCAGGGAACCTATTTTTAACATAGTTTTAGAGGAGATAACGTTGGTGGTATAAATCAGAGCCATGCGAGAAGAAGCACAGGGGAGAAGAAAACCAAAAGTGGCCCCAAAGGCCATAGGAAGTACCAGTTGTAGTGCAGAGTAAGGTAGATCAGCAGAAAGCCCGAGCAGTAGGGGGGCAAAGATAGCGACGACTGTAGTGTTGTTGACGCTGTTGCTGGCCAGGGAAGAGAAGAAAACCAACAGCGCTGCAACAATTGGATAGGGAAAAAAAGCGAGCAGATCTTTAGTTAATAAAGCAAACTCTCGAGCTACACCGCTGACGACCAATCCATTTCCCAGCGCCAGCCCGCCGCCGATAATTAAATAGACCCCCCAGTTGACGCGCCGGGCGTCCTTCCAGGAAATAACTTCAAAGGTGAATAAAAAATTAGCGGCTATTAAGCTTATCACGGAGCTTTCTAACAGGCCTCTGGTCAGGGGGAGCGTTCTGGTTAAAATAGGCGAAGTGAGCCAGAGTAAAATCGCTCCCAGGAAAGTTGCAAGTGTAATTAGCTGTTTTTGTGTGAAAATGGGTTTGTCGTCATCGCGGGGATAAAGGTGTTCTGTTTCAATAGTAACGTCGGTGGGCAAAACTGTCGAAGCAAGTATAAACCATGAAAATGAGATTAAAACAAAGGAGAGAGGAGTTCCGTAAAACATCCAGTCGAGGAAGGTCCAGGTAATTTCATCAGCCAATACACCACTGGCGACAGCATTTGAGGCGGCGCCGAGGATTGTGCTTAAGCCGCCGAGAGTGGTCGCCAGGGCGAGAGCCATTAAAAGAACCCGTGTAAAGTCATCACGGTGTTCTGGTTCTTGAACCCGGCCCCCAATTGTTAAACAGACTGGTATAAGCATAGCAACAACGGCTGTGGAAAATACCCACATCGAGGTCAAAGCACCAACTACCATGATGCTGAGCAAAATTAATCGAGGCCGCCCGCGGGAATAAAATAGCAACTGAGTCGCCAGTTTGCGCGTAAGGTTGTGTTTCCGCAGTGCCTCGGCAATGAACAAGGACCCCAGGATAAGAAAGACAACCGGGTCCGCAAAAGGTGCGAAGGCCTCCTCAACAGTAAGCAAGTTAGTGGCTACAAGAGCAATTGGAATTAATAGCGCTGTGACCTGAATTGCTATCGGTTCCAAAACAAATAGTGAGCCGGCGAAAACTAAAGTGGCGAGACCGGCCCGCAGTTCAAAATCCAGCGCCGTTAGTCCCGGCAGCCAGAAGAAGAGGCCGGAGACAAACATGATTGCAATAATGACCCAATATTTTTTTCTCATGCTTTTTCACCGGCGGGTAGTGGTTCAAGACCGTTCACGTCGTAACTGAGAGTGGTTAGCTGGCTTAGAGCTTCGTTGTCCAGCACATCAAGCTCAATATTTTTCTCAAGTTTAGAGGCTTCCGCGGCGGAAGTTTTCGTGCGTGGATGTCGGGCGAGAATGGAACAGCAGTCCTTGTAATCGTCGATGGAAATATCATAGCTGCCCCAGCTACGGGCATAATTTATTATTTCTTCTTTGTCCATTCCAATAAGTGGTCGCAAGACGGGTCGTTTAGTCGGGGCGCTGATTGTGGTCAGGTTTTCCAGCGTCTGCGAGGCAACCTGGCCGAGACTTTCTCCGGTGACTATTGCTCCCAGGTTATTTTGCCGGCAAATTTTATCCGCCAGACGAGTAACGTGGCGGCGAAAAAGAACCATTTTAAAGTTATCAGGGAATTTGCGGCTGACCAGCTCGAAAGGAAGATCGGGGACAAGGTAAAGTTTGCCCCTGGTGCCAAAACCGGCCAGGTGATTGACGAGCTCGCGTATTTTGTTTTCAAGAGCCGCCCGGGGACTCGAATAGTTGTAAAAATGGAGAAAATCCGTCCGGCAGCCGCGGCTCAAGATTCTCAAGGCGGCAACCGGGGAATCAATCCCACCAGAAAGCAGTGTCAGGACCGAACCAGAGGTTTCTACCGGTAGCCCGCGGAAACCGTCAAACTTATGGAAAAAGAGTAGAGCCTGTTTATGTAAAATTCTGACGTGAACTTCCAGGTCCGGCTCTTCCAGATCAACTGTCAGGTCCGTCGCCTCATCTATTACTGCTCCTATTTCAGTATTACACTGAACGGATTTTTTTGAGAATTCCTTGTCTGCTCGACTGCAGCAGACGGCAAATTTTTTACTTTTTTCGATTAGCGAAGCGCCCGCTTTTAAGGCGGCGTCCGAAATGGTCTCAAGATTCCGGGGAAGCTTCCAGGCGGGAGCAAACCAGGCGATACCGGAAACTGTCTGCAAATGGTTCAGAATTGCCTTAAGGTTGCTTTGCGGGTATAAATTTAATAGAAACCCATTTCTTAACTTTTGCAAACCCCCGTGTTCAAATTTTGCTAATCTCGCTACTATATTTTTTTTAAGTTGCTCGATAAAAAGTGGTCTATTACCTTTTTTTAGATAAAGTTCACCAAAACGGATGAGAATAGTGTCCGGGTTGGAATTGTAGTCGGAGGTTAGATCAAAATTTTTGTCAATCATCGAGTAGATTCCACCTGTTCAGTCTTTTTTCGATTGCTTCAAAATGGGTACCGTGCCAGTATATGCTGGCACAGTCAGAACAGCGGTAATAATCGTCAATCCAGTTGTAAGTTTTTGCAGGTACTTTACCAGATACCGTTTTTCTTTCTACCGGAACAACTTTTTGGTTACACTTAAGGCAGCGTTGAAAAAGTTGTTCACGGGTAAATGTCAATTCATATTCTTCTTTAAGCTGTCTTAACTGCTTGCGCAGTTTGGTTGAGCGAATTAGAGTTGTCGGCAGATCGGCGGCCAGCTCTAAACAGAGCTCGTGGTCGCGGCTCAGTATAATCCGTTGCTCTGAGCGGGCAAACTCGACCAGCTTCCGATCGGGAAAGTTTTTTCGATACTCACAGTCGTAACCACAGATGAGCAGATAACGACTTAGTTTTCCCAGCATAACGTCAGCCACAAAAATGGGAGACAAGGAACAATTCAATTTAGGTCACATTTTTAATAGAATTGTTACAATAGCTAAAGATTTGCAGTTTCCTTGTTCTGAGAACCGATATATTTCTGACATCATTCTCGTGGCCCTCGTGGCCACTTCCGAGGTATAAAGACCTCAAAACAACCCCATCCTGGGGTTTGAGGTCTTTATAAATCCGTCGGAAACACATCGGCTCTCAGAACTACCGTTTTTTTAACAACACAGGGAGCTACCTGCAGGTGTTTTTCGGAATTATAGCCGGTTGCAGGCCATGAGGGCCTGGTTTGCAACCGGCTATACCTCGGAGGTTGTCTGGAAGACAACCGAGAATGAGAAAAACATTTGCAGGTGGCTCCAGAATAGCGTAAACTCACTCATCATCACACTCTCGATTAAGTGCTCGGGAGCATGAGAAAATAAGATATAGCCTATCTTGCTCGCAAAACTTTAGTATGGTAGAAAGATAAAATATGTTGCGTAAGTATTAATTATTTTAACATAAGCGCTGAAAGGGGCGTAGGTTTGATTGATTATTGCGACTGATCTTGAAGGAGTCTTAATTCCTGAAATCTGGGACGCTATAGCGTCAGAGTATGGGATAGACGAATTGCATTTAACTACGCGGGACATACCAGATTTTGAGGAGTTAATGGAACACCGTGTTAATGTCTTAAACCGTGAGGATTTGCGGCTTCAGGACCTGCAGAAAGTGGCGCAAGACGTGATGGCGTTTCCGGGAAGCACTGAGTTTTTAAACTGGGGTCGGCGCCGTGGTCAGATAATGATCATTTCAGATACCTTCCACGAACTCTCCGATCCACTTGTCTGGGAGTTTGGCGGTTATAACCTCTTTGCCAACCAATTCAGCACCGATTCCAAGGGGCGTATAACCGGTTATAAGCTTCGTATCCGGGGAATGAAATGGCGGGCGCTGGAAAAACTTCGCGACATAGGTTTTTTTATCGTGGCGATTGGTGACTCACACAACGATCTTTCCATGCTTGAGGAAGCTCATCATCCTATTTTTTTCAATCCTCCCCAGGAGCTGCGTGAGAAGTGCAGCGATTTTCCTGTTGCAGAAACTTATGATGAGTTGCGAGAGTCAATATTAAGCGTTCCTGCTGAATCAATAGAGAACCCCTGAACCGGTGATATGACTTGAAAACATCCGATAATCCCTACGTTAATAACCCTGACACAGATTTTGAACCTCTTGCTGAACTTTCCAATGATCAGATTCGTAACCAGGTGGAGCAGTTGCGCGAAGCGATACGTTACCATGATCGCCTCTATTATCGTGAAAACAACCCAATGATCGCTGATTCGGTCTACGACCGGTTGTTTGAGCGACTGCAGGAGATAGAGGAGAAATATCCGCAGTTTCGGAGCAAAAATTCACCGACGCAAAGAGTCGGAGCCGAGCCGCTTGAGGAACTGCCAACTGTGGAGCACATCACGCCGATGCTCAGTCTCGACAGCACGCTGGAAAAGGCCAGTGTGATTGACTTCCAACGTTTTTTGAACGAACAGTTAGGTCACTCTGACTACAGCCTCTGGGCTGAACCTAAGTTTGACGGTCTTTCCGTCGAACTGGTTTACGAATCGGGGGAGTTAATTCGGGCCTCGACCCGGGGTGATGGTTACCGGGGCGAGGAAATCACTGAAAACGTTCGCACCATTCCAACTGTGCCTCTCAGGTTAGATCGCCTTGATGCTGCCGGATTGGCGGCGGTTCGGGGAGAAGTCTATATGCCGCTGGACAGATTTCAGGAGTTTAATCGTCAGCGGGCGCAGGAAAACAAAAAGACTTTTGCCAATCCCCGGAATGCTGCCGCGGGTAGTTTACGTCAGCTTGATCCCTCTGTGGTTGCCCGCCGGCCGCTGGCCATGTTTGCTTTCGACGTCATGAACGGCGAACAGCTCGGACTAGAGTCCCAGGCTGCTGTGTTTGAGTATATGGATGAGGCTGGTTTCCAGGTGGCCCCTGAAGTTGAACAGGCGGAAAATATGGAGCCACTAATTGATTTTCGTAACGATCTCGCAGCCCGGCGTGAGGAGTTGAATTACGAGATCGACGGAGTTGTTATAAAGGTTAACGAGTTTGCTGTCCGTCGCCAGTTAGGAAGTCGTGAGGCCAGTCCACGTTGGGCACTGGCTTATAAATTTGAACCGCGGAAAGAAGAAACAGTTGTCGAAAAAATTATTATCCAGGTCGGCCGCACCGGTAAATTAACGCCGGTTGCTATGCTGCTTCCGGTCCAGGTCGGTGGGGTGACGGTCAGTCGGGCTTCACTGCATAACAATGATTTTGTCAGTGAAAAGGATATCAGGGAGGGGGATCGGGTTAAGATACAACGTGCCGGCGATGTTATACCCTACGTTGAGGCAAGGATAGGGGAAAGCGATGAAGCAGAACGTAGTTCGCCATTTGAAATGCCGGCCCGCTGCCCCGTCTGCGACTCAGAGGTAATTGAGGAGGGAGCCTACCACCTCTGCACGGGAGGACTGGGCTGTCCGGCTCAGACAAAAGGCAGGCTTGAGCATTACGTCTCCCGCGACGCCCTGGATATTGAAGGGCTGGGGGAGGAGCAGATAGAAGCACTGTTTGAGGCCGATCTGGTCCGGACTATTGCTGACCTTTACCGGCTGGGCGAAGAGGATCTGTTGAGCGCCGGTCTGTTTAAGAATGAAACATATCTTACCTTAAAAAGTGAAACAGAAAATGAATCCCTGGCCGTTGCCCTGCAGGCTCTTGATCTTGAGGGGATCGGCCCGAAAACTGTTGTAAAAATTGCCAGCTCAGTTTCCAGTGCTGAGGAACTACTCGAATTGGACGCAGCAGAACTAAGTAAAAAATACAGTATTAGCGAAAACCGTGCTTCAAGCGTTGTGAACCAGCTCCAGGAGTCATCCTGCCGGAAAAAGTTAATAGGATACATCGACCAACCCGAAACTGCCCGGCGTCAGGTCGCCAGAGCACTATACAATCTACTGGACGAAATTGAGGCGAGCAAGCAGCCGCCCCTGGATCGTTTTTTGTATGGACTGGGGATTCCTCACGTGGGCAGTCATTTGGCGACTGTGATTGCTCGAAACTATCAGTCTATTGATGAGATCGCGGCGCTTTCTTCAGAGGAACTGCAGCAGCTAAATGAAGTCGGTCCCCGGGTATCGGAGGCAGTAACTAATTTTTTTGCTAATAAGCAAAATCGCCAGGTGGTCGACGAGCTGATTGAACTCGGCGTAACGCCCGAGCCCCTAACCGCCGACAGTCAATCTGATCTGGAGGATATTCGAGTGGTCATTACCGGTTCACTTCCAGGGATGACGCGTAGGGAGGTGGCTGATAAAGTTGAACGTCTCGGTGGACGGGTTACTTCTTCGGTCAGTGGGACCACGGACTACCTGGTTGTCGGGGACAATCCCGGTAATCGTAAGAAAAAACAGGCGGCAGAAAACGGAGTCGAACAGATTAGCGGGGAAGAGTTCCTTGAGATGCTAAAGTAGCTTCAAAAACAATTTACTTGCTTAATTACCCATAATTAGATAGATTATAAAGCCCATTCGATGAAAATCATCACTATTTTTTACTGAGGTGAAAGTATGCGTTTAGGAAGAAATTTTACCAATTTGTTGGAGTATGAGTATTTAACTGACGATGAGAAGGAAAAATTTGATGCCGGCGATCTTAAGGTTGCCGACATGGATGCCCTGGCCCAGGGACGTTTCAAGCGTGACCTGGTCCGTCAGATTGAAGTCGCCGACGAAGTTGATTTGCGCCACATTGAGATAGATGGTGGTATTCCCAACCCCTATCTGCAGATGAGCGATGAAGAGCTTGAGAAAGCCCGCAAGGCGGCTCTTGATCATGACGTGACGCTCTCCCTGCATCTGCCCTATACATTCGTTGCAGACAGCACCTGTTCCTTTCAGGAGGAGGACCGTCAAATCGCCTGCGACTATATCCGCGACTATCTTGATGTAGCCGAAAAACTGGGTTGTGACTACTGTGTTATGCATCCGGGTACAGTGCCGTTCTATCAGGCCGAAGGAAAATACCTCGACCGGATGGAAGAGATGCTGACCCGGTCGCTCAAAGAGCTTGGTGCTTACTCGCAGGAACGAGACATGCTTCTGCATCTTGAGAACAACACGGCTTTCGACGTTGGTTTTGTGACCGTAGAAGAGATCTATCCGGTCATGGACGAGGTGCGAGAGGAAGGTATTGACGTTCGGCTCTGTTTTGATCTTGCTCACACTTTTACGCAGGTTGAGACAAGCGACGAAATTCCTGACCCGCCCGAAAAAGCTTACCGCGATCTGCCCGAAGATCTGCTATACGCACTTCATGTTGGCGACTACGTTCCCGAGGAACAGCTTTTTCACCCGCCTATTCACCAGGAAAGAGGAAAAATGAAGCGAGAAAATTTTGTCAACATGGCAAAGATATTTGAAGAAAAAGGCGTTGAGGTAGTTATCATTGAAACAGCCGTGCGGGACCGTGAAGACCTGATTAACGGTTATGACATTATGGCTGAGGAAACCGCTTTTCTCGCTGATATTTTCAATCGGTGATAGATCGCAGGGCGCAGGGAGCGTCGCGCGGGGCGTAAAGCTCAGTAATCGGTATTCTCTATTCGGTAATCAGTAACATCAAAACCGAGCCCAATTCCCGAATTATCCGGTTTCACGCTCTCCACCGATTACTGATTAACTGAACTTCAAATGGATTGGGATTGGAACCCTGGGACGTTGTACGTTTCCGCAATGACAAACGTAAGATCAAGTCCGGCAATGATGCCGGGACGCTAAACAATGACACCAAATCTATAAGGAGTGATGTACATGGACTGTTTAAATGTTTTTTTGTTAGGAACGCCCGGATGCGGTAAATCAGAAATTTTTCGCCGTCTGGACGATCGTTTTCACGAGGAAGGAATGGCTGAGACCATTCAGCGAGTCGATGATTTTCCGAAATTATGGAATCTTTTTCAAGAGGACACAGAACGTGAACGCAGTCGTGAAACTGATGACGGCGGTTACAAAGTGACCGACCCTACCGTCTGGGACGACATTCTTAAAGAACTGAATGAGGACGTAGAAGATTTACAGAAGGAGTGTGACGTTCTCTTCATCGAGTTCTCACGCCCCAACTACGTTCATTCGATCAGTGAAAATTTTAGCGATCTGGTGCTCGATTCATCGATGGCGATTTATATCTACGCACCCTTTGACGTCTGCTGGGAGCGTAACGTGAAACGACATGAGGAGGCGCTGGCGGAGGGCGACGATGATCACCTCGTGTCCCGTGATGAAATGGAAGAGACTTATGCCACCGACGATCACGAAGAGTTGGATGAAAAGCTCGATCTACCCGTTCATATCGTAGATAACTCCGTGAATGATCTCAGTCGTCTGGACAGTCAGATCGACGAGGTTATGGAGCACATAAAGAACGAGTTTTCTTTCTCTTAAAAACGGTTATCCAGGCTAAAAAAGTCTTTCAGTCCTCTTCCCCCTGTAAGGGGGGAGAGGCAGGACTTTTAATTTTCTTCGTCCAATTCTTCCCAGGTGGCGTTAATCAGCACCCGGTTCAGCCGTTTAAAAAACGGGTAGAGGTAGTCGCTGGTGCGAACCCGACATAGGCGCACCTCACGATCTTTTTCCATGCCCTCCAGTTCTCTTTTCAATCGGTTAAGGGGACCAATCAACCTATGGGTATAAAGCAGGCCAACGAAAAATAACAGGGCTATTCCCAATAAAAATACAATGATGCTTATTATAGCGTAAGCCTGCAGCCAGCTTTGAAGCTCCTCTACCCGCTGACTTTCTTCAATTTCTCCAGAAAGCTCCACAATTATCTGGCTCTGTAAATTTATGTAAGCTCCAAACACTATTGCCCCCAAAAGGCCCGCCAGCACTATCAAAATGAGGAATCTTACCTGAAGTTGCGGCTGAACAAACAATCTTATCCAGGAACGTTCTCCCATCTTTATCCCACCTTTCTTTACTGATTTATCATTAAGGCAGCAGCCATTTTCTCTTTATCCTCCCCCGGGATACTTTCTCTAGAAAAAAGGAATTTTACGAGAGTAATCAAGCTTTAAGTTTACTATAAGGTTAGCACAAAAAGAGTAAAGATAACAATAATAAGAACCAGCAGTAAAATTATCGTCTGAATGTTGCCTTCAAAAGGATCGCCAGATCTCTGAGCCGGAGCTGGTTTTAACAGGGTGTCTGGAGTAATAACACAGGTGCAGGGCAAGCCTTCCTGTAGTTCTAATTTCAGCCGGCCCGAATCTTCAGACAGCGGGTTGTATTCGACAATTCTGGCCGGTCTTGGCTGTGTCAGCTCCTGGCGCTGTTTTTCTGTTTTGACTTTTGTTTCAAGTGCTTCAATTGCTTCTGGAGCAAGCTTTACCATAATTTCATCCCCGTAGCGTGCCTCACGAGCGGGCAGTCCGTCGCCCACTCCGACAAGGGGTGAGACGGGAATAGTTTTTCCACCGTAGCCGTGTGGTTTTTTCGCTATGGTCTGCTGATTTTTTTCAGCGGGAGCCTGAGCAGATGTTTCAGCGGTTTGCTGCTCCTTAGTGGGCCAGAAGAAATAAAAATTTAGTTCGGCTCCTGGAGAGTTTAGTTCTTCTTGGACTTTTTTTGTAACTACCTGTTCCATCTTATTTTCCTCGCCGGCTTTTAATAGTTGTATGAAGGCCGGGTGGTGTCTCTGGAAAATAGGCCGGAAGAGCTGCTCCGCCTGTTTGACCAAAAATCCGCCTTTTTCTTCCCGAAGAGCAATTTTATTGTTGATCAATTCTTTTCGTAAAATGGCGGGTTCATCGTGTGGTTTTGTCAGGTGCAGGTCGCTGATATCGTTGGCTGCAAGAGTGGTTAGAAACTCCATCTGTGTCTGGACGAGGTCGAGCCCGACAAAAGCTATATAGTGGAGCTCTTTTTTTGGGTCCTTACAGTAAATGAATATTTGACAGCGTCCTTGATTATTCTTTTCGTCAGCCAATTTCTGTCACCAGTTCAATCTTAAACCATTCCAATACATCATTCCCCATCTTCCTACCGGGAAGAGGTGATCGTTAGAAGGGTTTGAGTTGAGTAAATCATTATTTATTTCTTGCCGAATATAAACTATATTATTTTGTCGGTCAAAAAGCAAAGGAAAATTGTTAATTTTATTTCTTCGCAAAGTATGTTATTCTCCACGGCTTTATTCTGGAATCAATTATTTGAACTTTAGGTGTTTACTATATGGTCTTTTTCTACCAGTTCATTTACAGGCGTTTGTAACCATAATTCAGAGATAGTGCAAATAGTACAACTAAATCTTATCAAACAGTGAGGGTATAACCATGAGTAATACAGAAGGCTTAATAGAACCACACGGCGGCGAGTTGATCGAGAAAATTTTAACTGATGAAGAAGCGAGAGAAGCACGTCAGCAGGCAGAGGAACTAACCAGCTTGGAACTGGACGGCCGTCAGGCCTCCGACCTGGAGATGCTTGGTATTGGTGGCTTCAGTCCCCTTAAGGGTTTCATGGACAGCGCAGATCATGAAGCAGTCGTGGAAGACATGAGACTGAGCGACGGCACTGTCTGGCCCATACCAATAACTCTGTCGGTCAGTTCAGAACAGGCGGATTATTTAGCAATTGGCGAGAAAATTGGTCTTTACAACCAGGCGGAGGATTTGCTTGGGCTGCTGACATTAGAGGAAAAATACACAGTAGACAAGGAAAAACGAGCCGAAGCTGTCTTCGGAACAACGGATCCGGGACACCCCGGTGTCGAAAAAACTCTGGAGATGGGGGAGGTCTGTCTGGCCGGCCCGGTCGAGGTTTTACCGCAGTCTAGCGACCGTTTTCTCGAATACCGGTTAACGCCGCGTGAAACTCGTGACTATTTTGCTGAGAAAGACTGGAAAAGCGTGGTCGGTTTTCAAACCCGTAATCCAGTTCACCGGGCCCACGAGTATCTGTTGAAATGTGGCCTGGAAATAGTTGACGGTTTACTGCTCCATCCGCTGGTTGGAGATACAAAAAGCGGTGATGTTCCGGCGGAAGTGCGGATGGAATGTTACGAGACGGTGCTGGAAAATTATTTTCCCGAGGATCGGGTGCTGCTCTCAGTGATGCCGGCAAAAATGAACTACGCCGGACCACGTGAGGCGATTCTGCACGCTTTGATCCGTAAAAATTACGGCTGTTCACATTTCATTGTCGGCCGAGATCACGCCGGTGTGGGCGATTATTACGGGACTTACGAAGCCCAGGAGATATTTGACGAGTTTGAAGCGGGAGAGCTGGGTATTAAACCATTTTTCTTTGAATATGCCTTCTGGTGTGAGGTCTGCGGTAACATAGCCTCCTCCAAGACCTGTCCACATGGCTCGGAAGATCAGATTTATCTGAGCGGAACAAAGGTAAGAGAGATGCTTAGAGAAGGGAAGGGACTGCCGGAGGAGTTCAGCCGTCCCGAAGTGGCCGCGGTGCTGAAGAAAGCCTATCAGTAACAGTAAGTGCGGGGGGGACGTTGCGCCGAGAGCGGGTCGTAAAGCCCGGTATTCGGTAATCGGTGTTCAGTATTCATAATTTCATTACCAACCACCGATTACCGTTTGCTTAATACGTTTTACCGTGCCTTTGCTCACTCTTGTACACGAATTACCTCGCTGATCGCCCCTTCGCTTTTCTCCCCCTCGCTATGATTTACCCCGGCAGAGCAATCATACTGAAGACCATCACAAACAGGGCTACGGTCTCAACAATACCAACGACCATAATATAGTTACCGAAACCTTCGCCTGTTTCACCAAGGGCGTCGGAAGCCCGTGCGCCAGCCTTACCCTGGAAAAAGGCGGAAAAGCCCATTGCTATTCCTGCAACGCCACCAAGGATTAACGGGAACCAGACCGGCATTTCAGCCCAGGAAGCGTCCAGTATAGCGTCACGCAGAATCATGCCATAAATTGTCTGGGTCAGAGGGGCACCAACAAAAGCTATAATAATGAAGGGAGCGGCCCGATTTTCGGCGTATGCTTTCTTCCAGGCGCCGATTGCGGACATTCCCGCCACCCCCGTACCGATCGCGGAACCGATAGCCGCGAGTGTCAACGACAAACCTAAATCACCTAACATAACAACTTCTCCTTTCTACAAATTAGTTGATTTTCTAAAAATTTTTCACAAAATCAAACAGAATTTTAAAAGCATTTAGTAACTGTTTAGTATTTCCCCGCGTAATTGTGGGAACGTATAATGTTCCAGGGTTTGTCATTGCGGGCCCTGACCCGCAATCCATTTTTTTACTCCCCTTTCTTCTTTTAGGAGAGGATTTAATCAGGCTACTTAAATAACTACCAACACCTTTGAGTAGCCTGTCTCCAGCAAAAATTTAAAAAGAGCCTAAAATTTGTTTGGCCGTAACTATTTCTGTTCATTAGTCTCCTACATATCACTCTTTTTAGCAAACGGATTATATCTGCTTCCCGTCCACTGCATACCAACGTGATTGGAAAATTCCAGCATATTTAGTCGAATCCCGTGCACTACAATTGACATCAAACAGAGGATCAAATTCAGTCCGTGTCCCAGGACCAGTATTACTGCGGCAATGATAATTGCGGCAATTATATTTTCAACGCCTCCGGCCGCCTCCATTGCTATTTCGTTAAAACTCTCCATAATCACCACGGTAGCCAGTCCGACTGCAAAGAGGCGAATATAAGAGACGATATCAGCAAAGGCGCTGATTATGTCCATTGGCAGGTTGCCCAGCGTGAAGGCAATTCCTGACCAGAATTCTCCGGGTTTGAAGTTTTCAAAAAGCAGAACAAGTATTCCACCGCTGCCAATTGCAGTCCCGAGATGACCGTATGTGACATAATCTCCAACCATCTCACCGCCCAATACCAACTCGTCGGAAACAAACAGCATCGAGCCGACGATTACGATCCAGCCGGCTTCTGCCAGCGCCTGTGGTTTAAACAGCGCCTTGATTAGCTGCATCAGGTGACCGAGCATCAGCTGGGCGCAGCCGATAGCAAAGGTGATAAACATGAGCAGCGAGTCGTTGTCGGCAAAGGTGCGGATTGGTTCGACAATAATTGAGCGCAGGACCGGCACTTCCTGGAGCTGTTCAACTCCAAAAATAGTCCCGGTTAGCAGCCCCCAGATTACTGTAGAAATACTGAGTATGTAAAAGAGCGTAAAAGTTTCGCCGGGCACCTTATCACTGAATTTTTTGTGAGCAAAGGCGGTCAGACCTAAATAAATGAGACCGTAGGCGGCGTCACCAACTATCAGGGCCACAAAAACGGCAAAGAAGGCGAGGAATGCGGTACTAACGTCAAATTCGTCGTAGCCCGGCAGGGTCCCCATAAATTGGTAGATGGGGTCAACCAGCCGGCTGAACAGTGAATCCGAGAGCAGTGTTGGAACTTCACGCGGGTCCTCAGGGTCTTTTATAAGATATCCCCAGCCGCCGCTTGCCGCGGCCTCTTTCAGGGAGTCAAGCTCTTCTACCGGACAGAAGCCGCGCAGGTAGCTGATTTCGGTATCGGCCCCCATACCACTGCGCACCCGGGCAAACTCCAGCTCTTCTTGAAGTTTTTTCCTGTAAACCTCTATTTTTTCAATACTGCTGCTTAATTTAAGTAGTTCTGATTTTATACCTTCAATTCGCTCCTGGATCTGTTTATATTCACCCTCAACTACATTAAACTCACTGTCCGGCGGTTTTTCTTCTTTTAAATCAAGCTCCTGGTCTTTGTCTTCAGTAACCAGTGCCAGGTAGACCCGGCTGGCGCTTTCGTTAACCTTATAAACGGGAAGGTCGGCGGGAAGATCTTCGTAGTAACTTTTGCCGGCCTTATAGAGGCGAACGTAAACGCCGCGTCGCTCAAGAGTCCGCAGGTCTTCACTATGAATTTTCCCCCAGGTGTCATACCATTCCAGCAGCTCACGCTTCTGTTTGAGTTGATCCTGAAGGTCAAGCTTTTCTTTTTGCAGGTCAAGGACCTTATCAACAAGCTCCTCGTCGTCTATATCGAAACTCGACTCTTCAGGCTGTTCCTGATCTTCAAGATCGCTCAAAATGTGGAGAGCGCTGTTTGCCTGCCGGATTTTTTCTTCTAACCCGCTGACCTGGCGAGATTCGGGCGGTTGGATATTTTCAACGTGTAAAATGCCAAGTTCTCGTAGTTCCTCAAGCGCAGCATCTCTGTTGTTAGCAGCGACAAAGATGGTAACTTCTTTCATATCGACTATCATGTTGTTTCCCCCGCCGCCGCGGCCTGCTTGGCCTCTTTTTTGGCTTTGATTTTGTCCTTGGCTATCTTCCCACGCACAACTTCAGCCGTTTGTAAATCATCAAGGTAGATCTGAATTTGCCTGATATTTTCTTTGGCTTCTGGAATTTTAACCTTTTCAAACAGGTTGATTCGTTGAATAGTAATCCGCAGCTCCTCCTGCAGGGCCTCAATTTGACGTTCAAATACAACAATTTTGCCCCGCAGTTCAAGCTGAGTTTTAATTTCTTTGACTGCTGTATCTATCCAGAGTGGGGTTGCAAAGTAATCGTAGTCATTTTCGTTGAAGGTTACTTCTTCAAAAGATTCGGTGTCAACGCCGGCCACATTGTCGGGGTAGGTTTTAATTTCATCAAGCTCTATAAACTCGGTCAGGTCTATATCTTCGGCCATTACTCCGGCCCATTTAGATACTTCCTGCTGGCGGCGTTGGATTTGGGAACGTATCTCCTCTATTTCCTTTTCCAGACTTCTAATAACGGCAAGCAACTGTTTCTTTTTCAGTTCAAGGGTGGGGAGGAAACGTTCAAAACGTTCCAGATCTTCCTTTTGCTTTTTTAACTCGGTCTTAGTCTTACGAACTTTGGCCAATGGTCTTTAATCCTCGGGCCAGTATTTATCCAGCAAGTCGGTCTTAATTCCCGTCTCTTCAGGCTCAAAACATTGTCCCAGGATGTCCCAGCCCCGGTCAAGACCTTCTTCCAGTGGAATGTTTACCTCCAGGTCCATCATTTGGTCCACAAACAGGTCGCCGTAGTGGAGCAGTTTTTTATCCCACTCACTCATCCGGAAACCCATCGACTTTTTCTCCTCGGTTTCCCGAAAGTCGGCGTAGAGCTGAATCATGTTGTCCATGATAGCCCTGTGGTCGTCACGTGAATCTTCGTTTACCAGTTGCTTCAGGCGGCTCAGTGAACCAAAGGGGTCAATATAACCGTCGTGCAGGTAAAACTGCCCTTCAGTAATATAGCCGGTGTTGTCAGGAATCGGATGGGTAACATCATCACCAGGCATAGTTGTGGCGGCCAGAACAGTTACCGACCCGGCATCTGCAAAGTCAACGGCTTTTTCGTAGCGTGAGGCCAGTTGACTGTAGAGGTCGCCGGGATAGCCGCGGTTTGAGGGAACCTTTTCCATGGTAATTGAAATCTCTTTAAGAGCGTCGGCAAAGTTGGTCATGTCCGACAGCAGCACCAGGACGTCGAGATCCTCGTGCAGGGCGAAGTTCTCGGCAACTGCAAGCGAGAGGTCGGGAACCATTAAGCTCTCAACGATTGGATCAGCGGCAGTGTGAACGAAAAAGATCGTGCGGCTGAGAGCGCCGCCGGCCTCCAGCCTGTTGCGGAAAAACATGTATTCGTCGTATTTTAGTCCAATTTTTCCGAGGATAATCAAATCAGCTTCCGCCTGCAGGGCGATACGGGCGAGCAGTTCGTTATAAGGCTCACCTGAGACGGAAAATATTGGTAGTTTTTGTGATTTAACCAGCGAGTTGAAGATGTCAATCATGGGGATGTTTGTCCGAATCATTTCGCTGGGAATGATTCTTCGCGCCGGGTTTACAGAGGGACCGGCGACTTCGATCATATTTTCGGTCAGGCGTGGTCCTTCGTCTCGCGGCTCACCACTGCCGTTAAAAATCCGGCCGATCATATTTTCGGAGAAGTTAACCTGCATTGGCCGACCCAGGAACCTTACCTCTGCGTCGGTGGAGATTCCTTTACTACCGGCGAACACCTGTAGTGAGACCAGTTCGCCGTCGATTTTGATTACCTGAGCCAGGGAAGTGCCACGGCTGGCTTCTATCTCGGCCAGCTCTTCGTAGGCGATTCCCTCCGCTCTTACGGTTACAACGTTACCGGAGACGTTTAAGACTTTGTTATATACTTTACGCATCGGCGAGATGTTCCTCTATAAATGACATGATCTCATCTTCCTGTTCTTGGAATTCTTTGGTTTTGATGATCTCGTCGCTATCTCGTTCCTCTTCGGGTTCCATTCGTGTATAGTTTAAGTCGGTAAACATCTGTCGCAGGCGGTTGAAAAAGTCCCGGGCGTTCGCTTTGTCTTCAAGATCGAAATCAGCTTCCAGAATTTCAACTATTAACCCGTAAACATATTTCTGTCGTTGCAGGGAGGTTCGCCCTTCTATGTTGTCAAAAGAGTCCTGCTGCAGATAAACGTTGTCTAAAAATTCAGACTTCAGGTAGATAATATAGTCTTCGAGAGTTGTTCCTTCTTCTCCAACCACCTTCATCATCTGGTTGACTTCGTCACCTTTTTCAAGAATATCTCGGCCAACCTGTATTTTTTCATCATCAATCATACCGCTGTATTTAGTCCAGCTATCGAGCGGATGAATTGCCGGATAGCGGCGCTGGTTGGCGCGGTCTCGGGAGAGTCCGTGGAAAGCCCCGACAACCTTCAGTGTTGATTGTGTGACCGGCTCCTCAAAGTTACCACCGGCAGGACTGACCGTGCCGCCGATTGTTAAACTGCCATTTTCACCGTTGCCCAGCTCGACGTAGCCGGCCCGTTCGTAGAATTGAGCAATTCGTGACTCCAGGTAAGCAGGGAAGGCCTCTTCGCCGGGGATTTCTTCCAGGCGGCCGGAAAGTTCTCGCATCGCCTGTGCCCAACGTGAAGTTGAATCGGCTAACAGCAGCACATCAAGACCAAGCTGGCGGTAGTATTCGCCAAGTGTTACTGCAGTGTAGACCGAAGACTCTCGCGCCGCAACCGGCATTGAGCTTGTGTTACAGATAATTATTGTCCGTTCCATCAAAGACTTGCCGGTGCGCGGGTCTTCAAGTTCAGGAAACTCCTGTATCGTCTCAACAACTTCACCGGCCCGCTCTCCACAGGCGGCAATCACGACGACATCAACTTCGGCAAACCGGCTGGTTACCTGCTGGAGAACTGTTTTCCCTGAACCAAACGGTCCGGGAATGCAGTAGGTGCCTCCTTTGGCAACCGGGAAGAAGGAGTCAATTATTCGTGTCTGTGTAATCATAGGTTCATGTGGGACCTGCTGCTGATCGTAGAGGTCAATTGCCTCCTTAACAGGCCAGCGAAAATACATGTTGAGTTCGTGGGTTTGACCATGTTCGTCAGAAACCTCTGCAATCGTCTCTTCAATGGTGTATTCACCGGGGTCAGCTATTGATTCTACTGTATATTCACCGCTCATACGAAAGGGTACAAATATGGGATGCTCGAAAATCCCCTCGGGCACATGCCCCAGCTTGTCGGCGGCTTCAACAGTGTCACCAACTTCCGCCGTTGGCGTGAACTCCCATTTTTCGCTGCGGTCCAGCGAGTCGACAATTGCACCCCGTTCCATAAAAAAACCGTAATTTTCAGCCAGTTCGTTTAGTGGGTTTTGTAGTCCGTCATAGACCATGCTCAGAAGCCCTGGACCGAGTTCGACCGAAAGCATCCGATCGGTAAACTCAACTTCGTCTCCGACCCGGACTCCCTTGGTATCTTCAAACACCTGCATAAAGACTGTGTTGCGGTCGATACGCACAATCTCCGACTTAAGGTGCTCTTCACCGGCCTGTACGTAGCCAATTTCGTTCTGGATTACTTCGCCGTCCACATCAACTGTAATCATATTACCGCTGATGCTTGTAATTTTACCTGTAGTTTTACTCATAATTTATTCACAGACTCACTTCGGTGTAGTGTTTGAATTTCTCTTCGCCAACTTCACGGTCAAATGTGTCCATTCGTTTAAGTATCTGCAGTTTAAGAACGTAGAGGGCAACCACTGGAAATTGGAAGTGTAACCCGGTTTCCAGCTCTTTAATGAACTCCCAGCGCAAGCGCAGGAGATTTTCCTCAACGTCAAGCGGAGTGCCCTCTTTTAGCAGGCCAATCCGAAATAGGTTCGGCTTGTGTTCAGTTCCCTGGTCGCGGGCTTCGCGCCAGGCGACAAGTTCCTGCCGTAATTTCTTTTCAAATCGCTTGTATTGTTTTATAACTTCTGGTTCATTACCATAAATTTTGGTCTCTTCGAGATCAATTGATCTCAACAGCGCAAGTTCTGACTTTGTCACCCATTTTTGCGCCTCATCCAACAATTCATCAACCGAAATGGGTGATTCCTCACCAAATTGTAAATAAGGTAACTGAGCGACGAGGTAATAATAGCTACCCATTTAGTCTTTACTTTCCAGGACTTTCTGTATGGCCGGGTTCAAGAATTCGTTCAGGTAATTGGCCAGGCCTTCGTCCGTTAAGTCGTAGTAGACGTCTTCACCTTTTACGCTTACCCGGATGCCCTGAGATACCTCACGTTCGGGAAGCAGGTCTATACGCTCGTCGTCTACTTCTGCCTGTGCCTCTCCAAATAGCATTTCAACAAGTTTGTCCCTATCTTCTTCGGAGACGGAAATTTCGTAGTTTTCTCCTTCTCCGAGCGCCTCAACAACTTTAAGGATGAGTTCCTGGGTAAATTCCGGTGTGAGCGTTTCGCTAATTTCTGCTTTGAATATCTTATCCAGCAGGTCGGTAATTCGTTCTTTAGTAACAAGGATGGTGTCCCGCTGGGCCTGTTTAAGAGCTTCCTCGCCGCTTTCACGGAGCTGTTCGACCTCACGCTCGGCTTTCTTCACGATCTCTTCCGCCTCTTGTTCTGCCTCTCCGATTATTTCCTGAGCACGCTTTTCAGCTCGCTCAATTTTTTCTTCCGCTTCTTTTTCCGCCTCTTGAATCCCATCTGCTTTGATTTTGTCGATTAAATTCTCCAGGTTAGCTTCCATTTTTATCTACCTTACCTTGAAAAATATTGGAGTCGGGTCAAACCCTCAATTTTTTATTTGCTCAAGTATATAAACCTAAAATCCATCTGACAAGGATTTTCTTCCCCCCCGCTGAAAAGTTGTGCAATTAGGTTCGATTGGATATAATATTTTATTCTGTTGGTATTTTATAGCATGTAGAGAGGAGAGAAGCGTCCGTAGCTCAGTTCGGATAGAGCAGCGGCCTCCTAAGCCGCAGGCCGGAGGTTCAAATCCTCCCGGACGCGCCTTTATGTCCAAAAACCAAAGCAGCGATATTGAGTTTTATGACCTGCACGTGCACACTTTTTTATCTGATGGTCTCCTGGGGCCGGGTGAGGTTGTGCGCCGGGCGGCGACTGCAGGAGCTACCGGGATAGTATTTTCCGACCATGTTGATGTGGTAACACTGGAGCCGACATTAGATAAGTTTTTGCAGGTTGCCTCTGATTTCCGCCGGCATCGGGAGGTGGAGGTCAAGTTTGGCTGCGAGTTGACCCACGTTCCCCCGGCCGATATTGCCGGTCTGGCTCGTCAGGCTCGCGAAATCGGGGCTGAATTTGTCACTGTTCACGGGGAGACACCAGTTGAACCGGTCGAGCCCGGCACAAACCGTGCCGCCGTTTCCTCTGCCGACGTCGATCTGCTGGCTCACCCCGGTGAAATCAGTGCGGCCGATGCAAAACTGGCGGCAGAAAATGAAGTCGCTCTGGAAATATCGGCCCGGCGCGGACACTCGCTAACCAACGGTTACCTTGTTAATCTCGTTCGCCGGTTGGAGACCTCGCCGCGGCTGGTTATCTGTACAGATGCTCACGCCCCGGGTGACTTTATAAGCTCTGCCCGAGCTGCTGAAATTCTTAGAGGAGCCGGCTGTCGTAGTCCCGAATCAATACTGCTAAACAATCAAAAAATCTTCCAGGAGGCTGGTTAATTTGAAAAAAGTTTTGTTCCCGACGATTATTCTGCTGATGATACTAACCGTTGCATTAATTCACGTTTCAACCGCTGAAGCTAAATTCAGAGATGCGTTAAATTTTCCTGACAATACTTTCGCTGAAATGGACAGCATGGAGCTGCTGCACCGCTATCAAAAAATTACCGATTATGACAGCGATATTTACAATCATACGCGACTCAGTTACAAGCTAACTTACGGAGTTATGCCGGGATTTGAAGCTGGAATAAAATTACCGGTGATATTTGCAGAGGAAAATGTCGGAGACGACCAGGGTATCGGGGATTTGGAAATATTCCAGAAGTTCAAGTTTATGGAGGCTGAAGAGGGTTTGCCTGAGATGAGCGGTGGTTTTGCCCTGATATTACCGACCGCTGAGTCAGAAGGGGGACCCTTTATGGGTACTTCTGACCTCGACGGACGATTTTATGCTACAATTGGGCAGGACTTTGCCGAGGAGGTTAGCTGGCTTCTAAATGCCGCCTACCGGTACGTGGGCGACAATGATTTTGATGATAAAATGTCCTACAACGCCGCTCTTAATGTGCAGACCGGTGAACGTTCAAAAATGGTTCTGGAAATAAACGGCTGGCGCGGCGGAGTTCGTGATGAATCCGAGTATTACGCTTCACCCGGTCTGTTGCTTCAGCCCCAGGACAACCTGTCACTTAACATATCGTCGCCCATAGGCTTAAACAGTGAGTCGGCCGACTACCGTGCACTTATCCAGTTTGCAGTAGATTTTTGAGGTGATTTAATTGGACGTAGAACAATTAATTTATCGAATAAAAAACGACCCGGAATGGGTTGTGCTTGGCCTGCTGGTATTTTTCATCCTGGTTGGCGGCGGAGCCTACTACTATCATTCCATTCGGCAGGAAGAAACGGAAGCCACCCAGCATTTTTCAGCCATATTACAGGGCTACATGATGGCGGAAACGACCGAAGACTACGAGGAGCTGGCCGGTCAGTTTCAACAGATGTTTAGCATGTATGAGGAGACCGAGGTTGCTGATAAAATTTTGTTTTATCTCGGCCGCAGTCTGCTTGAAGCGCAGGATTATGAGGCCGCCGTCGAACAGTTTGGCCGGCTGGCCAGTCAATTTCCAGACAGCTTTTTCGCCGGGTCCAGTTATTTACACGCTGCTTATGCTCAGTATTATCTGGAAAATTATGATCACGCGTTGAGCCAGCTTGAAGGTGCGCTTTACCATCTGGAAGAAAACCATCCTTTACGGGTTGAGGTTCTCTGGCAAAAAGCACGTATTTATGCCGATCAGGGTGAAAGCGAGGAACAGAAACGGGTTCTTGAACAGCTTCTTGAAACAGCGGAAGCCGGCCAGGAATACTGGCGTCGTCGTGCCCGTGAGGAGCTAATCGAACTTGTCGGCTAAGAACAGTTACCGTCTCCCGAACTGGGTTAGTTATCCCCTGCTTTTTGTTGAACTTGTGGTGCTGGTTCTTTTGTTGAGCTGGCTCTATTTTACTCGACCGGTGGATACCTATACTGTGCCCGGGCTGGTTGGTGCCGAGTTGACTGAAGTACAGCAAATCTTAGCGGAGGAAAATATAGATTACGATGTTGAGTGGCGCAGTAGCCTGCGCACTCCCGAAGGGGAAATTATTCGCCAGCGTCCGTCCCCCGGAAGGGAAGCCCGTCTTAATCGTACTCTCCGTTTATATGTTAGCCGAGGCGCCGAGGAGGTCCGAGTTCCAGACTTGCGCGGTGAATCACTTATGAGCGCTCAGAGTGAGCTGTCCGCCCGTGGCGAAGCCGGTGATCTTGAAGGGCCTCTGGTTAATATTGGCAACGTTGCTCGTGTCTACTCCAATAGCGTCGCCGAGGGGGAAATAATCCACCAGGATCCTGAACCGGGCGCTGTGGTTCTACAGGGGTCTCAGCTTGATCTGTTGATTAGCCGCGGCTCCTGGCCTGAGACTACAGTGGTTCCCCCGGTAATCGATCAGGATATCGAAGCGGCCCGCCGGTTGCTGGAAGAACAGGGGTTGGAAGTAGGACGGGTCAGACATGTCCTTGATCCGGAAGCTGATCCCTCCATGGTCCTGGAACAGTCGCCGGCGGCGCGGATAGTCGCTACTCCGGGCGAGGAGGTTGCACTGACTGTTAACCTTGATGACCCCCAACCACGGGCCCGGGATGAACGATACTCACTCTTCCGATTTACACCGCCAAGATCGCTTGTCCCTCGCAAAGCGCGCGTTGACCTGGTTGACGAACGAGGAACCAGGACGGTGTTTGAAGATGATATTAGTCCCGGCCAGCGAATTGAGTTTCTTGCTTCCTACAGCGGGACTACAAGACTAATGTTTTACTGGGACGGAGAGCTGCAAAAGGTAAGGGAGGTTGAATCTTCCGGATGAAAATCTTTCCCTCATTACTTTCCGCCAACTTTGCCAATCTGGAACGAGATCTCAATCCTTTGGTTGAGGAAGGAGTGGAGAGTTACCATCTCGACGTTATGGACGGTAATTTTGTCCCGAACATATCGTTTGGTCCGCCGGTGATCCGTTCGCTTCGCAAAGCATACCCCCAGATTGAACTTGATGCCCACCTGATGGTTAAAGACCCTTTTGTTGTGCTGGAGCCTATTTTAAAAATTGGTGTCGAGTGGCTCTCAGTTCACGTCGAAGTTGAACCTGATGTTGATAAAATCAGCCGTTTATGCAGACAATACGATACCGGATTTGGTCTTGTCTTTAATCCCGGCACTGAAATTGAGCGGGGAAAGAAGCTGTTGCCCGCGGCCGATTTTGTCCTGCTTATGTCGGTTGAACCCGGCTTCGGTGGCCAGTCCTTCAATGAGGAAACACTGGACAAGGTGAAAAAATTAAAAAAATATTTTAACGGCCCAATACAGATGGATGGTGGACTTGGCCCCAACAACGTGGAAAAAGTTGTCTCGGCCGGTGTTGACTGGGTGGTGGCCGGCTCCTCTGTCTTTGGTCAGGCTGTTCCGACAGCGGCTGTGCGGGAGCTGCTCGCTGCTGTTGATCAACCGGCTCCTTAACATTGATTTGTACAAAAATACTTTTCACAGGGCGGATAAAGTAAAAGGTTTAAAGAAAAAACAGCTAAGATAAATAGATTTTTCAAAAGAACTCAATCCACTTTAAAAAGTCTCCCCTCCCCTGGAGGGAGGGGATTAAGGGGAGGGGGATGGCTCTTAATCGCCAATTTCCCCCTCTTTGTGTCCCCCCTTCAAGGGGGAGGTTTTTGGAGTGGATTGAGAAATAGATTATCTTTTTTTAGGAGGTTTTAGGATGGATTTGCAAGAAGCGGCAGAAGTTACGTTTGAACCCGAACGGGTTGAGGATCCCGAATTGATGGTGGGGATTCCTTCTCTAAACGAGGAGGAGACAATAGCTAACGTTGTTGAACAGGTGGCCGGTGGTCTGGAAAAATATTATCCTGAGCGGAGAGCTGTAATTGTAAATGTTGACAATGCTTCGACCGACAACACTCGCTCTGAGTTTCTAAACGCCGAATCCTTACACTGTTCCAAGGTCTATATTTCAACCGAGGAAGGTAAGAAAGGGAAGGGGCGTAACTTTCATAACCTCTTCGAGTACGTCTCTCTGGAGGAACCGGAGGCCGTGGTCGTTGTCGACGCTGATTTGACAAGCATACGGCCGGAATGGATGATTAAGTTTTTCAATCCAATCCTGGAGGCTGGTTGTGACTTTGTCACCCCTTATTACAAACGTCATCCCTACGACGGCACAATCACCAACAACCTCTGTTATCCCATAACCTACGCTGTGAACAAATACAATGTTCGCCAGCCGATTGGAGGCGATTTTGCCTTTGCCGGTGAAATGGGCAAATACTGGCTGCAGGAAAACTGGTATGAGTGTACGATGCAATACGGCATCGATATCTTCCAGACCACCACCAGTATCTATAAAGGCGGTAAGATAGGTATTACCCACCTGGGCAAAAAGGCTCACAAACCCAGCGCTCCCAATTTGTTACCTATGTTTCAGGAAGTCTGTGAAAGTCTCTTCAATCTGCTTGACGATGACCGGCACATATGGGCTAAATTTTCTGGTGAGATTCGGGAACCAGACCGCTATTTCCCGCCAGTTGGCAACGATGCAGAATTTCCGGATCTGACGGTGGATACTGAAGCGATCGCCCTCCGGATAGAAGACACCTATGATGATTATGGAGACTATCTTTCGCTCTTCCTTGAGCCGGCGCTGGCAAAGAAAGTTATCACTATGATTGAGAAACAAAACTACGAGCTTCACAGTGACATCTGGGTTGAAATTTTACTGGCAGCAATGAAGTCTTATCTCGAAAATCGTGATAAGAAAATAATTCAGGGTCTGCTGCCCGTCTATTTTCTCCGTCAGATATCTTTTATTCGTAAAACGCGCGATCTGCCCCCAGCTCGTTGTGAGGAAATGTTTCACGAACAGGCTGAAAAACTGCGTCAGCTGGTCGAGAAATCAAATTTCCCCAACTGATTTCAACTGAAAAAAACAAACTTTGAACTTGACGTCATTCCGGCCTCCGAGCCGGAATCCATCTTGAACTTGACCTTGACCAAAAAATCAAAACTTGATTTTTAGCTTCTGATCCCTTAGACTATGTATAAGCAGAAAAAGGATTTTCACCCACAACATCTCCCAAGGAGGGATGAGTGATGGCCATCGAGGGCGTAGGCTCTCAGACTTCAGGTGTTCAGCAGCAGCTTCTTGCAAACAACGCTGCTGATTCGGCCGAGAGTTCTGGAGGCTCACTCCAGACTGAAGTTGGGGTTAGTGTTCTTGCTGATTCACTTAATCAGCAGGAAGAACAAGCCACCCAGCTTTTAGAGAGTCTTGGTATAGGTCAGAACGTAGATATCCAGGCCTGACGATTTCTGATCGTTAGCCTGGAATAATTTAGAAATTAGATAGAAAACTCAGGCGTATTGGTGTGTACTTTTGGCTTAATAACAAGGAAATCGCCCAACGCTTTCACTGACACTGTAGGTTTGCCCTAACTCTCGTCATTATGAGTCTGATCTATCGCTCGCTTTTGCGGGCCCGCCCCACCGGTTGTCATCGCGGACACCGATCCGCTCCCGGATCATCTCCTCTCCCCCCCGGGGGAGAGGAGACAGGTGAGGGGGGACTTGCTCTTGAACTTCCGTTCGTCATTGCCCGGCTTGACCGGGCAATCCAGCGACTTTGACCTTGACTTTGCTCTTGCGCACTTGAAGTTAACGCCATACGCCTTGCGCCCCGCGCTCCGCCCCATTTCGCCCCATCACCTCTGCTCTTGACCTTGATTTCCACGAACTTTCGCCTGTTCGCATGCTCGCCTCTTCGAGAACTCCGACCCCTCGCTTCTCGCTATGTCGCTCCTTCGCTCCTCGCCCTTTCGCCCCCTCGACGTTTCGCCCCGCGCCCTGCGCTTACCTCCGATGCTTTCGGCGACGAATATAAGCTATCAGATCTTCTCGCTCATCGCTATCTAATCCGGCGAGCAGATCTAATTCTTCTTTTTCAGGTAATTTTTCAAGAGTGATTCCGTCGTTTTGGTGAGAAAATATCCATTTGCCAAAATCTGACTCTATAGCCAACCGCCCACCATAATAATCTAACAGCTTAATCAGTGTCGAGTAAGGGGGGGTCCGTTCACCACTTTCGTAGAATGAGAGGGAGGAAGGGGGAATGTCCAACGCCTGCGCCACCTCTTTTTGTGGTTCTCCAACCGTTTCTCTGAATTGTTTCAGCAGTTCTGACAGCTCATTTTTCTCAGTCATCTCTATTTTCACCCGTTTTAAAGTGATCCCATCCGTTAGAAATTAAGTCATTCTCAAACGGTAGTGGGGGAGCAAAGGTTAGCTCTTCTGTTTCAGCGTTTAACTCTCCGATAATCTTCAAACCTGCTTCATCAGCCCAGTCTTTTAACGCCGGCGGGATGGCGCTCAAAAGAATGTATTCCTCGCCTCCGGTCAACCCGTAAATCAGCGCTTCTTGCTTCGTCTCAGAGAGTGAGCTGACTGCCGGATGCAGGGGAATGGACTCAGGATTAATTTTTGCTCCAACGCTACTGGCCTTCATAATTCGTTTCAGATCCTTGATCAGGCCGTCGCTTACGTCAATAGCACAGCGCCCGCCCGCATCAACAAGCTGTCTGCCCAGCTCTACTTCTGGTTTGATAGAATAAAGCAACTTCCGCCATTTTGACTCCGGGTTCTTTTCCAGCACTGCTCGGGCCCCCCCCAACGGACCGCTCACTGCCAGCAAATCGCCCGGTTGTCCACCACTTCGGCGCAGGAGATGCTCGCCCGCTCTGCCAAACAGGGTCATACAGAAAACTTCGTCGTTCGGTGTTTTCGTTATGTCACCACCAACCAACTCAGCTCCAAATTCAGCTAATTCTTCTTGAATAAATCGGCTTATATCTTCCAGCTCTGTAGCGCGTCTCCGACCGCTGTAGGATACGACAGCGGCTTGCGGTTGCCCGCCCATGGCGGCGATGTCGCTGACATTCACACCGACCAGCTTCGTTGCAATTTCTTCCGCCGTAAAATCTTCGCTGTAATGGATTTCGCGGACCAGGGCGTCCGTCGTCACAAGATTTATCTCCGACTCCTCACTGAATACAGCACAGTCATCGCCCGGCCGGGCCAGCCGGTTTTTAACCGTATGCTTGCACAAAAAATCGACAAACTCTTCCTCGCTGTAATCACTCATCAGTCAGCAGGTGGTGGTAATTCCACGGCCGTCTGCTTCTGCCGCCGGTCGTCTATAAAATAGCCGACAAAAATCTGAGCCACGTCAAGCTGTGGATAACGCAGGTGATGGGACCAGTCTTTTTTGTCGCCGCGCCCGAGATCAAAGCTTGTGGGCGGAACTATTAATTCCTGGGCAAAAATATATTCAGCTCCGTCGTAAAGCATGATACGCACACCTTCTGGTATATCTACGGTGGCCGTGTCACCGCGCGGGTTGCTAATTTCAAATTTAATTAACATCCGCCGGGTTTCCGGATGAGGTTGTGCTTCAAGCCGGTAGTAAATTCCTTCGTGTCTCGTGGTCATTTCCACCGGTCCGGTCGGTCTTTCCAGAAGAGGCTGCAGATGGTAGACATACAACATGTACACGGCTAAAACGAGCATGATGTCGACTCCAATAATCAGCCATGTTTTTGTTCGTCTGTTCATTTTGCTTCTCCTTCCGAAATAAATGTTCGCCGCGTCAAAAACGCAAAAAACGTCTCTCCATCACACGGTCTCTCTTTCCACTGTCAAACTGCCAACCCCCGAGGCTCTTTTAGCACTTTCACTCCTCGCAACCTCGCTTCTCGCATCTTCGTTCCTCGCAATATCGCCCCACCGCCCCATCGACGTTTCGCTCCCCGCACTTTCTTTTGCGCCTTTGCGTTTCTCGCTCTTGACCTCTCGCTCGTCATTGCGGACCACGATCCGCAATCCATGTTTATGATTTTGACCTCCGTGTTTTTTGTTTTTGACCTCCCGCTCGTCATTGCCCGGCTTAACCGGGCAATCCAGCGACTTTGACCTTGACTTGGATCTTGCACTTGAAGTTAACGCCAAGCGCCCAGCTCCCCGCGCCCTGCCTCCAGCGCTCCGCGCCATACGCCCCGCTACAACAAATGCACCTTCCGCTCCGTCTTGATCGCCACCAGCTCCCCCTTCCGCCGGTAGACTCGCGGCAGTCGCCGGCTCAACCGCGAGAGGACTTCGTAGGTTATAGTATCGCTCCATTCGGCCAGTTTGCCGGCCCAGAGCTCTTCCCCACCTTCGGCGCCAAGTAGCGTTACCGGCTCCTCAGGATCGTCGTCCTCATCCAATTCAATCACAGTCATATCCATACAGACCCGGCCCCGGACCGGTTTCCTTTGGCCACCTTTTAAAACGTAAGCCAGGTCGCTGTATTCGCGCGGATAGCCGTCCGCATAGCCCAGTGGGATTACGCCAATATACGTCGGCTCTTCCGGCGTGAAGGTTCGGCCATAACTTATGCCCACACCGGCCGGCAGTTTCTTGTAGTCGGCCAGCATACTTTTAAGTGACATAACCGGCTTCAAATCCGGTATTTTAACTTTATCGTTGGGTGGGTAGCCATAGAGCGTTATCCCGGGGCGAAAGAGGTTATCCTCTTCACATACGAGGTTGTCAGAGAGTATTGCCGCCGAGTTGCTGCTGTGCCAGTAATAGGGTTCAACTCCCGTCGCTTCAATGATTTTTTTAACCTGTAAAAATTCTTTGCGTTGTTGCTCAGTGTAGCTCTCGTCCTCACCGGCGCAGGCGAAGTGTGTAGCCACTCCCTCAAGGTTAACATGAGCTCTTTTCTTCAGTTCGCCAATATAGTCTTCCACCGCTTCCGGTCGTAATCCCAGCCGGCCCATTCCCGTGTCAATTTTTAGATGGATGTTTGCTTTCCGGTTCAATTTTTCTCCGGCTTCGTTAAGTGCATTTAGCATCCGGTAGGAAAAGATCATCGGAGTTAAATCCGCCCGGACCATCTCTTCGGCGTTAAATGTCGTCGTATGACCCATAATCAGCAGGCGGTCGTCAATTCCGAACTCCCGTAGTTTTAATGCCTCTTCGAGCGTCGCCACACCAAAATAACTAACACCAAGTTTACTCAGCGTCCGGCTGACCATAGCGGCGCCGTGGCCGTAGGCTTCGGCTTTTACAACCGCCAGCATTTCTCCCCCGGTCGGGATCTGCTTTTGCATTTCGCGGCAGTTGTGTTCCAGGGCCTCCAGGTCCACCTCGACCCAGCAGGAACGTGGGCGGGGGTCAGTTAACTCGCGAACGGATGCCAACGTAGAGTCTCCGGGGAGTGGGATTCAAACTGAATTGGAAACCAGTCGGGCATCTGTCCCGTATGCAGTTTTTTAAGCACCGCCGGCAGCCCGTTGATAACGTCTTCTGCTCGCACGGCCAGCTCGGTTGATTTGCTGGCAGCGTGGCGTCCGGCGGCTCCGTGCAGGTAGCAGGCCAGGGTTGCCGCTGGCCCGGGATTGAGACCTGCACCAAGTAATGCACCAATGAAACCGCTCAAAACGTCACCGCTGCCCGCCTTGGCCAGTGCCGCTGAGCCGCTGACGTTGATACTGTAGCTCTCGTCGGGGTGCACAACGATAGGCCGCGAGGTTTTTAGCACCACTGTCTGGCCACTTAAATCAACCAGTTTTTGGGCGCTCTCCAGCGGCTTGCTGAGCACGTAATTTATACCGCGGTCAAGCAGTCGGGCCAGCTCGCCCGGATGCGGTGTCAATACCGATCTGTCGAGCTGTTTGAGCAGCTCAAGTTGCCCTTTGAGGTTGTTCAAACCGTCGGCGTCGATAACGGCCGGTTGACTGATACGGGGGAGAAGTTGTTTCAGTAGTTTTGCCTTTTTTGGCGACCGTCCCAGACCCGGACCAATAATCAGGGCGTGCTGTTTGTTTAAAAAGTTGAGAAAATCTTCACTTTCTAATTTTTCTTCTAAAAGCTCTTGCTGTGTTTCGGAAAAGATAAGGTCACGTTCCCCGGCGGTCTGGTTTTCGGATAGCTTTTCCGGTCCAATGATGCTTACTAAACCTGCGCCGGCACGCGAGGCCGCATTAGCAGTGAGAAAAGCCGCCCCCGGGTAATTTTTACTGCCAGCCACCAGCATCACGCGTCCCGAGGTCCCCTTGTGGTCGGTCGCCCGCCGCTGCGGTAAAAACTCAAAAGCGTCGAAAGGAGTGATGAGGTGACAGGGTCCGGCCAGTTTGCGGTAGGTTTCTTCGGGAAAACCTAACTCCTGGACAACCAGCTTGCCCGCCCGTGTATAGCCCGGTTCAAGCAGGGAACCTAATTTTGGTAAGCCAAAAGTAACGGTTAAATCGGCATCGACGCAGGGAGAGTAGGGCATGTGGTAGTCACCGCAGAGGCCGCTTGGAATATCGACGCTGACCACCGGTTGAGGCTTGCGATTCAGCCGGTCTATTATCTCAGTATACGGTTCGCGGGGGTCACCGTTTAGTCCGGTGCCCAGCAGAGCATCGATATAAAGGTCGGCGCCGGGCAAAACCTCGCCGGATTCGTATTTGGTCACCTGTATGGATTTATCCTTGTGTAGCGAGACGAGCTGTTTCTGGCCCATCTCACTCAGTTCTTCTTCGTCAGCCACGAGTACCACGTGCAGGTGATAGCCCCATTTGGCCAACCAGCGGGCGGCAACCATGCCGTCAGCACCGTTGTGTCCTTTACCGCAGAGAACAACCACGCCGTCGCGTCGCTCCTCGGCCAAAAACCAGTTGCGAGCGTGGCGGGCGGTTAATTGACCCGCGGTCTCCATCAGAGCTGCTTCTGCTATCTGATGACCGTCAATAGCTTCACGGTCTATCTTAGCCATCCGCTCAGCAGTAGTAAATCTCATTCATATCACCTTTTTTAAGCGGGGAGCAGGGCGCCGGGCGCAGAGCGACAAGCCCGTAAACCCCTGTGAAAACACTTGCTCATCTTGCCTCGCCTTAAGATATCCATCTTCGCTCATCATCAACCTCTCCAGTTCAATTGCATTTCTCGGTTTTAAACTACTTTTCGCTCTTGATTCATTTGGTTTTCGCTTTTGACCTTGACGTTGATGTCAAGCGCTTGAACTTGACGTTAACGCCCTGCGCTCTGCGCCCCGCGCTCCGCGCTCAGCACCCCGCGCCCTGCGATTTTTTACGCCCAGCACTCTGCGCCCAGCACCAAGCGCCCCGCGCCATACGCCCCGCGCCAAGCGCCCCACCTTGACCTTGACGTTAACGCCCTGCGCTCTGCGCCCCGCGCTCCGCGCTCAGCACCCCGCGCCCCACTATAGTTCATCCTTATCGCAAACTTTTTTGAAAATTTGAAATTTGTCGTGATAAGTGATCAAGTTCTTCTATAAGTTCATCACATGTATCAGTGTCTATTAATCCGCGTCTATGGAAAACTGTAAGCATATTTACGTTTTCAAAAATAGAACGTCTGGCAATACCTAAAAAGCGACTGAATTCTCTGTCACTGCTACAGCCAGCCCCTTCTGCGATATTGTTTGATATGGACAGGGATGCTCCGTTGAGCTGTTCGGCAAATTTATACTTTTTCTTTTGTTCAAGTTTCTCAGCTATGTCATATAGATTGTCGCCTATGCTTATTGCCATTTCCCAAATCTCTAATTTCATAAACCGAAACGGCTTATCTTGCATTTGAGATCTCCCTAAAAAGTTTTGTTTAATCCTGATCTGTTCTCTAATCACATCGTTTCACGATCATGGCTTTGATTTCTGAACTTAAAACTATTCCGGATTTTGACGTTAACGCCCCGCGCTCGGCGGTTTTTTACGCTCAGCACTCTGCGCCCCGCGCCAAGCTCCCCGCGCCCCGCTCCATACGCCCCGCGTTCGACCTTGACGTGGACGCCAAGCGCTCTGCGCCCCGCGCCCCGCGCCATACGCCCCGCGCTACACCCCCCACACACAAGCGGCCGTTGCCACGGCAATACCGCCGTCGTGGGTAATAGAACAGTCCCAATCTGCCTCCGGTGGAATCGGAACATAGGGTTCGTTTATCAGCCG
>PWHN01000062.1 GCA_003554945.1 bacterium | reverse complement strand
TTAAAAAGTGTGAAAGTTAAAAAGTTAAAAAGTGTGAAAGTTAAAAAGTTAAAAAGTGTGAAAGTTAAAAAGTTAAAAAGTGTGAAAGTTAAAAAGTTAAAAAGTGTGAAAGTTAAAAAGTGTGAAAGTTAGAATCAAAACTCAAAAAATAAAAGAGACATGTTTAAAGTGCCTGCTCCCACCAATCCGTTTACAAATGAAGGAGGTGCTTATTATCGGATTAAAGGTTAAGAGCAATAGTTAATTCGTCTTCGCGGAACCAGGTTAATTTACAAACAGTGCATTGATCTACTATCAGTTTTGTACCCCGGTAACGCTTAGTCCGAAAAGACGTCTTGCAGTGAGGACATTCGCCGCCGGTGATCTCATCTTCGGGAATTGCTTCACTGCCGTGATAACCCGTGTATTCCTCTATTTTTCCAAGTCTTGCCGGCAACTCACCGTCACGGTGCCGGGCTTCTAATCTTACCAGCTGGCGCCAGGTCAGGGCAATACCTCCGCAGGCAAGACAAACTTTAATTGGCACTCCCAGGTAGACCCGGCGGCAGAGGGGAACTTCGCACTCGGGACAGTTTTCTTTAGTTCCATCGGCCTCAACCATTTTTTTAATAGCACTAAACTCGGGGTGCTGATCCGGTGAACTCCAGTCTTCATCTTTTTCGTGGGCAAGTAGAGTTTCTTTATCCAACGCTTTACCGGTGAGTAAGTCAAGAAAGGAAACCTCCCGACTCTCTCCTTCCCGGTGCAGCCACCACTTCTGCTGCTGCAGAGGGTTGCCCTCTTTATCACGCATGGCCCGGAAAGGGACGTCAGGGGAAGGTTGTTCGTTTTCCAGCCTGGAGACAAGATTTGAATAAGGTTCTCCGGCGAGTTTAAGATGTCGGTTAATTCGCTCCTCAAGCGGCGGATGAGTATGAAATAAGCGATCAATGATTGTACTGGTCTTGTGTTGGCGTGAAACAGAATCAAAAGGTACGAGCAAGAGGGATTCAAAAGCGGGCGAGCTGACCGCTTCGCGGTAAGAATCTACTGGATAGGGGTTGCCTACAGGAGCAATTTTTGGTTTAACCATACCAAGCTGATAAAGACCGGCAGCGAGCGCGACCGGGTCGCGGCAGTATTCAATCGCTGTGCCATCAGCTCGCCATTCCCGCTGGACGGAGATACCGGTAGCTATAATTCTATTGAATCCCTTTAATAGCGTGGAGACGACGACAAGTAACAGATAAAGAGCGGCGCCCCGCCCACGAAAACGGAGCCGGGAGCGACGACGGTTTTTATAACGTGACAAAGATATATTTTTAAAACTAAAAATTTCAAATGTTTGCAAAATGGCGCTGGTAAATGATTTGAGCCGGGCGTCACCGTAAGAAATATGTGCCATTTCATGAGCGACGACCGCCTGCAGTTCATCGCGGCGCAGCCGGCCGAGAGCGCCCTCGGTAATTAAAACGATTGCTTCCTCCTGGTCGCCAACAGCGAGAGCATTAGTACGTGAGGAAGGGATAACGCGTGGCTTAACCCGGTCTACGGGGGCAGGCAGACAAATTTCTTCGACAACGTTTTCAAAAGTGTTGTGGTAATGATCGGAGCTATCCAGTGGTTCGGCCCCGAGCTGGCCGGCTATATTTGCCGGGGACTTTGTGTAAGCGCGATAAATATGAAATAAGGCTAGCAGTAAGCCCAGGCCGGCACCGTAAAGAAAGTATTCCCAAAAATATCCCCAGTCAATGGAACTAACGCCGTTTGAGGGGAGTAAAAAGGAAGCGATAATTGCTCCCAGCAGACCGACACTGAGAGAATAGACAATTAGCAGTTGCGGGGTAAGCATTAAAATAGCTCGGGTAGCATCGTCGCGAATATCGTAAAAAGTTTCTGGTTTTAGATCATTTGATTGCATTGAATTATTCGTCTTCTTCGAGCAAATTTGGATCTTCGAGATAAGCCTGTTTCAACAGATCGTCAGTCGTTTCGGCCCGCCGACGCTTTTTTTGTTTTTCGATAATATCCTCTTGCTGGCCGCCACCACCACCGCCACTTTGAACACGTTGCTTTCGTTTCTTGCTGCGCCGGGACTGACGTGCGCGCACAAGTGCGTTATCAATTTCTTGTGCCGCTGTATTTAGAGCCTGTTCTTTATTACGCTGACGGGAGCGTGATTCTCTATTCTCAACGATTATTTCGTCGTCATTGGTAAGCAGTCGAGCCGGCAGATGTTGGCGCAGATCCTTTTTCTGAGAAAATTGTATTGGTAGGTCTTCAAGACTAACGCGCAGCCGAACAGCGGTTGAGCGGCGATTAACATGCTGGCCTCCCGGGCCCCCGGAACGCATAAATTCAAAGGTCACATCGTTTTCCGATAGTTTCATTGTTTCTGCCTTTCATGTCCGGGAAAATCAGAGCGTTTTGTTAAAAGAGAATGAGGATCAAGTCAGTAATTTCAGACTCAGCAATTAAAAGGATTACAACAGCAGCAAATCTTATTATAATTGGTGTCGGGGAATGGCGCAACTAACCTATTTTTACAATGGTCAAGAGTCCTTGGGCGGGAGTCAATGGTCGACAGTCGACGGTCGAAGACGTTGGTCAATAGTCGATGGTCAAAAGTCAAAATCAACGGCAACGGTGATGATCAACAGTCAAGGTCAAGATCAAGGTCAACGTCACTGGATTGCCCGTTCAAGCCGGGCAATGACGGTCGGGGGTGCTGGTTTGGCGGGTCAAGTTCGACGATGGCGGCTGGGTATAGAAATGGAGTGAAGTCGACATATATGTTTGAGAAGCAACAAGGAAACCGAGGAATTTGAGGTGAACAAAGATGTTCTGGTGGTTAAAATTAATAGGAGCAATTTTGCTGGGATTAGTTTGTCTGGGTCTATTGGTTTTTGTTGGAGTCAGCATTGGTTTTCGCTTCAGCACGCCATATCAACTGGCCCTGGAACGGGTTCAAAACTCAAAAGAAGCCGAAGAGCTTCTGGGAGCTCCAGTTGCAGCGCGTTGGTGGTTTGTAACTGGATCAGTTTCAACCAGCGGTCCAGGCGGAGAAGCAGCCCTCTCTATACCGGTAGCCGGGAGCGAAGAAAAAGGTGTTTTGCACATTGAGGCGGAGAGAAGCGCCGGCCAATGGGAAATAGAAGAACTAATACTGGAGACAGACGAAGCGCGGATAGAGATAAAAAATTCGAGAAATAAACTATAATCGCTCGGATTTTCTTACACAACCCATTTTAGAACAATTCTATTTTTAATAGATTATATGGAGCCTTAATTATAAGTTTGCTCCGGGAGCAGACTCCTGCCAATTTTCTATGGAATTATCTTTATAATTGCCTCGTTCGGGAATTACATGCCGCACTCCCCCGGTCGGATCATCAACGTCCCCCCGGTAACGGGGAATCAGGTGCACATGCAGGTGGTCGATAGTCTGTCCGGCAGTCTCACCACAATTTACGCCGATATTAAAGCCATCAGGATCAAATTCATTTTTCAGATATTGACGGAGCTCAGCTATTAAATCGAAGATAGCTTTATGTTCAGCGGCTGTGGCCTCAAACCAGGTGGGCACCTGGCGGCGGGTAATTATTAGAGCGTGTCCCCTGGTTACCGGATAATTGTCATAAATAGCAAAAGCATGCTGATTGTGGGCTATCCACTCTGATTCTGGGATATCAAGAAATGGGGAACTCATTCTATTTTCTCCTATTTTTAGGAAAACTATCAAGTTGTCTGCTGTTGCTGATGAAATTATTGATAGTCGATCAATAAGGTCTTAAACATGGGGTACGGAGCGGGTTCCATAATAACGAACGGTAGATCAAGTTCGTAATTACGCATCACTTACCTCGCGCCCTTGCAGAAAAAGGGATTCGAAAGAAGGTCCTGCCAAATAAAAGATGCCAATTTAACACTATCGATTCAGATGATATAATATAATGCTCGGAAGCAAAATTAAGGGGTCTCACATGTTTACGAAAATTACTGACTAATAGCTAACTTATTTTTATGAGGTGTAAATCGATGTTAGTAGAAGTTCTGAAGGGAAAAATTCACCGGGCTACGGTGACCGACGCCGACTTAAATTATACCGGCAGTATCACAATTGATAAAGAGCTAATCGATGCCGCCGGAATAGTCCCCAATGAAAAAGTACAGGTTGTGAACATAGACAATGGCGAACGCCTGGAAACGTATGTGATTGAAGGGGAAGCGGGATCAGGCGTTATCTGTTTCAACGGGGCTGCCGCCCGGAAAGCCCAAGTAGGCGACAAGGTTATTATTCTCGCCTACGCTCATATGGAAGAGACGAAGGTTATTAATCATTCGCCATCCTGTATTCTGGTGGATGAAGAAAACCGTATCAGCGAAAAAACGGTAAATTAGTGACCGGTTAATACCACCAGTAACATCAAAACCTTCCCTCAGTTTACTCTCCCCTGGTGTAAGAGAGGAAAAAAGCTCTTGCCGAGCATTCAGAGCGCTGAGTGCTGAGGAAAGATACGTTAGAAGGTTCAGATGTAAAATCGGAAACCGGGTTAAATTGTGCCAAGCAGATATTCGAGGATAGCCTGCTGGCTGTGCATACGGTTTTCAGCCTGTTCGAAGACGCGTGACTGTTCACCGTCCATCACAGCGTCGGTTAGCTCCTCTCCCCTATTAGCCGGCAGGCAGTGCATAACAATGCAGGAGTCCTTGGCGTGAGACAGAAGCTCAGAATTAACCTGATAGTCACCAAAAATTTCATAACGCTTGTCTGCTTCATCCTCATCACCCATACTCACCCAGACATCAGTATAGATAGCGTCAGCTCCCTGGACAGCGGAAACCGGATCACTATCTACCACAATGTTGGAATTACGATCCTGCATCGGTTTAAGCACGTCGGAGTCAGGGGCAAACTGTTCAGGTGCTGAGACGGTCAAAGAAAAACCAAAAATCCCAGCTGCGTGAATAAGCGAGTGGCAGACGTTATTTCCGTCGCCAATATACGTTAGCTTGGCATCTTCCAGGGAACCGTCCAGCGATTCCTTTAGTGTCATTACGTCGCCCATCGCCTGACAGGGGTGACAGAGATCGGTCAAGCCGTTAATGACCGGAACAGAAGAGCCGGCCGCAAGATCCACCACGTCCTGGTGATCGAAGGTGCGAATCATAATAATATCGACGTAGCGAGCCAGCGTTTTGCCGGTATCGCCGATTGTTTCACCGCGTGACAGTTGAAGTGTCTCCTGGCCCAGATACATTGACGTTCCACCAAGCCTGTGCATTGCCATACGGAAAGAAACATTGGTCCTGGTGGAAGGTTTGGTGAAAATCATAGCCAGAGCTTTGTCCTCGCCACGGTGAGGTTTAGCTCCACCCTTCATTTCAATTGCCCGATCTACAATCGAGCTCAGGGTCTGTTTGTCATAGTCAGTAAGAATAACAAAATCACGTTTACTCATCGTTCAAGAACCGCCTCCACATCTTTAAGTCCGTTTCCGGTGACCAGGCAGACAGCCGGTCCCGGTATTTCTGCATCTGAATCACTGTGAGCTTTCAAGCCGGTAATACTTGTTACTCCGGCAGGTTCAGCAAAAATCCCGGTACTGGAAGCCAGTTCCGGAATCGTATCCAAAATATCATCATCGGAAACCGTAACAGCGTCGCCACCAGTTTCAATAACGGCTTTCACTGCGGCAACTCCATCACTCGGAGAGTCGACAGCAATAGAGTCGGCCCGCGTATTAGCCGAGACAGTTTCCAACTGGATATTATCAGCATCACCGTCACCGCTCTGGATTTTTCTAATTGTACGGGCAATAGCGGCGGATGCGTCACTCTGGACGGCATAAATAGCGGGAAGTTCTTCAATTAAACCAAGCTGTTTAAGATCTCGAAAACCCTTCCAGACGCCGCTGATAATGTTGCCGTCGCCAACAGGAACAAAAACCGACCCGGGAGCTTTAAAACCAAGCTGTTCCCAGATTTCGAAAGAGACTGATTTTTTACCTTCGCGAGTAAAGGGATTAAAACCGGTGTTGCGGTTAAAATAACCATGTTCCTCGCATTCTTCAGCACAGAGCTGAAAGGCGTCATCATAGGTTCCGTCGACCTGACGGACATCAGCGCCATAAACGCCAAGCTGAGCAATTTTGGCTTTGGGGGCCGAGGCGGGCACAAAGATAATAACCGGCATACCGCAAGCGGCTCCCATACAGGCCCATGAACAGCCGGCATTTCCGGTTGAAGCACAGGCCACTTTATCGATACCTTTTTCAATTGCCACAGTCATAACAACGCTGCTGGCGCGGTCTTTGAAAGAAGCGGAAGGAAGCCGGGAGTCATCCTTCAGATAGACTTCGTTTACGCCAGTTTTAGCTTCCAGATCACGATTGCGGTAGATGGGAGTAATTCCCATGAACAACCTAGGTACGTTGGCAACATCGGAGAACGGAAAGGCCGGCGCATAGCGCCAGACAGTCCGGTCAGGATTAGACTTAAGGGAGTCAACAGAAAATTCGTCCGACATTGCATGATAATCGTAATCAGCGTCAAGCTTACCTTCGCATTCCTTACAGACGTATCCGTCATAATCAGCAGCATGTTCGGTGCCGCAGACCAGACAACTAAAACCTATGTGATAGTTGGTCATGGAATTTAAACCTTAACCGAAGTACCGGCGTTACCGTCAAGCGCCTCTTCAAGCTTAGCGGGCGAAGTAATGATAGCTTCTTTACCGCCGCCCTCCAGGTAATCGACAACAGCCTCTACTTTTGGTTTCATACTACCGGGAGCAAAGTGTCCTTCGTCAATGTACTGCTTGGCTTCAGAAACAGTCATTTCATCGAGAGCTTCTTCGTCAGGTTCACCAAAATTAAGGCAGACCTGATCAACGGCAGTTGAAATAAGGAAAAGATCAGCGTTAATGTTTTGAGCGAGAACCGCAGAAGCGGCGTCTTTGTCAATAACAGCTTCAATGCCGGCAATAATCCCATCATCACGTTCGTAGACGGGAATCCCACCGCCACCAACACCAATAACAGTATCTCCTCGAGCAACAAGAGCCTTTATAGATTCCTCCTCAATAATTTCAGAAGGAGCGGGCGACGGGACAACACGGCGGTAACCCCGGCCGGCGTCCTCTACAACATCCCAGCCGTCCTCCTCTTCGTGCTGGCGCGCCTCTTCTTCGTCCATAAAGGGGCCAATAGGTTTTGAGGGATTACTAAAGGCGGGGTCGTCTTTATCGACCAGAACACGGGTAACTACGGTAACGGCGTTCTTGTCGATGCCGCGGCGATTGTATTCATTTTTTAGTACCTGCTGAAAAGTGTAGCCAATAGCGCCCTGGGTGTCAGCGACACAAGAATCGAGCGGGACTTCATGCAGGCCTGCTTGTTTTTTAGCCAGTTCAGCCCGCAGCAGGATAAAACCAACCTGGGGACCATTTCCGTGGGTTACGACTACGTCCCAACCTTTTTCAATCATTCCGGTGATGTGTTTGGCTGTTGCGACCACGGCGGAATACTGATCAGGAACACTTTCCTTCCCTTTCTCGGGGATCAAAGAATTTCCTCCAACTGCAACGACTGCTGTAGGCATTGTATTGCCTCCTTGGATTTAATGTATTCATTTGTACAGAACAAAAACAAACTCAATTTTGAAATCAAACTATAACTTTACTTCACAGAAAAGTATAAACAATAGGTTTATTAATAAAAACCGGTCCGTGCGAAGAGCACGGACCGGTTAATTAATCAAATCTGCATAACCTGGAACAGGTTTAGCCCATAGAAAGAGCCATGTAGGCTTTTTGGACGTGAAGCCTGTTCTCAGCAATGTCGAGGATGATTGAACGCGGGCCGGAGGCAACTTCATCAGTAGCCTCATGGCGTCTGTCAACCGGCATCGGGTGGGAGAAAAGTCCGTCGTCAGTAAGCTTCATCTTCTCCTCATCACAGATCCAGTCGGTGTATTTAAGTGCTTTTTCAATCTCCTCTTCCTTCTTAAACTCACCGTCTTGATAAGCGTCACGGCTCATCCAGTTACGGGAGTAGACGATGTCAGCATCTTCGTAGACATCTACCGGGTCGTGGTCAATGTCAAAACTACCACCGTTTTCTTTGCAGTTCTCCTTGGTCCACTCCACAACCTCTTCGTCGAGGTCGTAGCCTTCCGGGTGAGCCACTCGCACATTCATTCCAAGTCGTGAGGAGATAAGCATACTCTCCTGGACGGAACAATGCGAGCGAGCAAGAGCACCGTGACCCCAGACGTGAGCAATAGTCACATCTTCAAGATCTTTGCCAACGTGTTTGCGATAACCCATTACATCGGCCAGGCCCTGACAGGGATGAAAACGATCGTGCGCAAAACTGACAAGAGGTTTGTCGAGATATTTATCATACTCGCGCAATACCTCGTCACCACGGCCATAGCGGTCAATTTTATCTTCGAGCATTCGAATGCCCACACCGGCCCCGTAGCGGTTCATAACGCCGGCAACGTCTTCAATCGTCTCGCCGCCCTGTTCTTCAGGCGGTTTGTCGAGCTGCTGCAGGCGCATACTGCCCGGTTCGATGTAAAGACCATGTCCGCCCAACTCGGTAGCGGCAATCTCAAAGGATTGGCGTGTGCGAACCGAGGGGTTGTAAAAGAACATAAGGAAACTACGCTGGTCGAGGACTTTGCTGTATTTATCAGCAAAACGATTTTCCTGCATATCCTCGGCCAGTTCAATAATCTCCATAATTTCATCCCGGGATAATTCCTGGGTAGTAATCATGGATTTACCGTTAAGACTGCTTTCTCTTAAAGCCATCTTACATCACCAGGCTCATGACAGCTTTTTGGGAGTGCATTCGGTTTTCAGCCTCGTCAAATATGACGGACTGAGGACCGTCCATAACTTCGTTGGAGACCTCCCAGCCGCGGTCAGCGGGCAAGCAGTGCATGTAAAGAGCGTCGTCCTTTGCGATGTCGAGCATTTCTTGATCGCACTTCCAGTCCTTGTTTTCCTCAAAAAGCTTTTTCATGCCGGAATCATCGCCCTGGGCGACGTTTTCAAACTCCGCTTTGGAGCCCCAGCATTTCGGATAAACAACATCAGCGTCTTCAAACGCTTCCTCCATGTCATAACTTACCTCGAAGCTACCGCCGGACTTCTCGGCATAGCCTGCACAGGCATCGGTAATCTCCTCGTCCAATTCAAACCCTTTAGGTTGAGCTTGGACTACGTCCATTCCCATTTTGGTTGCCGCAATAATGGCGGACTGAGGGACACTGAGCGGTTTCTCGTAGGATGGAGAGTAAGCCCAGGACATAACAAACTTTTTGTTTTTCAACTGGCCCAGCTTCTCTTTGACAGTCATTATGTCAGTCAGGGCCTGGCAGGGGTGATACTTGTCACATTCCATGTTGAGAATCGGAATGTCTGTCCAGCGAGCAAATTCTTCCATGTAGCTGTTAGCTTTACCGTAAACCCAGCCAGTTGGTGGGCCATACATTCGGATAGCGATAGCGTCACCGTATCGTTCCAGCACACGAGCCACGTCAGATACGCGCTCAGTGGAATACGCTTTTTCTTCACCCTCGACGGCCGGCGTATAAATTTTGTCGGACGCCAGAAAATGAGCGTGTCCTCCAAGCTGAGTCATCCCCGATTCAAAAGAATTCCGAGTCCTCAGGGACTGGTTGTAAAAGACCATGTAAAGCGACTTGTCCTCTAACAGATGGGAATGTTTTTCTCCCATTGCAAAACGTCGCTTCAGGTCAAATCCTACGTCAAGAAAAGTGTTAATCTCCTCTTCAGTGAAATCACGAAGAGTGAGAAAATCACGGCCTCGCAAACTTTTTGTTTGCATAAAAAAGCCTCCTAAAAAAGATTGAAACGTACTTAAACTAAGTTAATTTTTTTAAAAAGATAGTTTAAACACTATCGCTATAAAACCCACGACTAACCAAATCAAGTTAAAGTCAAGTGAGTTGGCCCAACAGATTCAAGCAGAAGATTACAACCAGCAGCATTGGGTGGTAATCAGGTAAGCTGAAGCTTGTCAGCCGAAATTAAACATCTACATAAGAAAATAAGTAGAAATAGCCTGTATGTCAAGGAAAATACGAGTAAATTAATGACATATTCAACTATTTTCTGAAAATCACCGGTTTGCCGGCGAAAAATTGTAACTACTCATCTATTCCCTCTCCCCTGGAGGAAGAAGGTTAGGGTGAGTCAGTTCTCAGAAAGGAGAAACCGCAAAACTTTAATATATCAGTAAATAACGAAGATAATCGAATACTGGTTCGAAAGTAAAAAGAAGTCCCGCCGTTAAAAATATAGAACCCGACAGGCTGAGCTTTAGAAATATCTTGCCGTTAAATGAGGGGCCGCCTTCGGTTGTTGCAGTTTTCATTGCAACCGGACAATTTATAGCTGATTTCATACAAAAACCAACAAGTAGTAAATAGCCTGATAGAAATAATAAAAAATAGAAAATTGGAGGCAGAATTACAAATACGTCTGCCAAAATTATTTTAATCACAAAACCCACCGTGGGAGGAAGTAATCCAAGACTCAACCAGAGGAAAGCCCAGGAGAACCTGTTGTGGTAGAGTTCTTTTGAGCTACCGGGATCAATTTCGTGTAATTCTTTTCTGTCGCCCGGGTTATAAAGAGCAACAAGAGCAATCAAGCCAACCAGCCCGGCTAACAGGGTCAATAAAATAAATAAAACCACAGGTTGGGCCTCAACAGGCTGCAGGGCAAGAGGAAGAAAAAACAGCCCGAGCTGCCCAAACAAGAAAATACTAAATCCTCGTTTGAAATTGGTTTGCCCGAGCGCATGTAGTAGTGGTACGGTTAGGCTGAACAACGATAATCCTGCTACGACGACTAACCATTGTGGTGAAACTTGAGGCAAGTAAATCCGGAAAAGACGGAATAGAAAAAATAAGAGAGCAATTCTGTAAGAAGTCGACATGATTACTGTGATCGGCATGGGGGCGGCTGTTAACCAATCCAGATGCCAGAAGTAAAATGGCCCCAGCCCGATTTTATAGGCTATACCCAGGAATAGTAATATGATTGGGATTGTTTGGGCCGAGGAGAGAGAAATTGATTGAGCGGGCAATTGCAGGGTTTCAAAATGAGAATAAAAATAGAGAATCACCAGCACCAGAAAAAAGGTTCCCACCAAATTGTGAAACATAAATCGATAACCAGCTTCAATGGTTCGCTTTTTCTGTGAACTTAGACCCAGGAATAGAAGTGAAATAAGTGTTAGTTCCAGACCAACAAAAAACGCGAGAAGGTTGTAAGAATGAACTGAAAGGTAGAGACCAAAGGTTGTCGTTACAAAAAAGAAATAGACAAACAGATCTTTTGAATTTGTTTGATCCATAAATATTTTCAAGATTCCCAGAATAAATATCTGGAAAATGATGACCAGGGAAAAACCGAAATTCGATAAGCGATCAAAACTTAAGCCACCAATCCCCCCCACCCTACTGCTAACTACTGCAAGAGCCAGAAGAGTAAAAAGACATATTAGAGCCAGCCCACGTCGGTTTGGGAACAACTGAGCCCAAAAGAGACAAATAACCGCAGCAAATAGCAGAATTAAGCCGGGAATTGGAAAAAACAGTTCCATCTTTTAGCTCTCCTCGTAGATTTTTATCTGTTGGGAATATTGCTCCATTTTTTCCAGCTCCAAATATTCTCTGACATCTTCTACCAGCGGATTCAAGAAACGTCCAGGTATTAGACCGGCCAGTATCAAGAGGACAAGCGCTATGTATAAAGCAGGCTTGATACCGCGCAGGGGCAGACTAATAGTTGAATTCAGAGGAAAATGTTCGACTAAGAGTTTGAAACAATAAACCGTTAAAATAAACTGGGCCGTCAGCAAGAAAAGAACAGGCAGCCAGCCAACCGTAACCAGTTCACCTAAAATCATCAAGTATACCGGAAAAAAAGCCGAACCTACCAGACCGGTCATACTGAATAAAATCAGTCCAAAAAGAACACATAAATGTAGATCGGCAGTGAATAAATACTGTAGTCCGACTTGATTGTTATCCTCTTTTTTAATCTGAATGAGATGATCCAACAAAATCATTACTAATAGCACTAAAGAAACCGCCAGGGCCAGTAATATAGAAGCTGCAGCAGCTGTAGGTTTATAAATAAACAGTGCTGCGAAAGCTCCGCTATAACCGGTCAGAGCAACCCATTCAATTGAGGAACTGTAATTTTTTGAGCGCAAAGCAAGCACTGCACCGTAAACAGTACCGAAAGAAGCTATAGTAACTAAAAACCAACTGGAGCGGCCGGCGACGGGGAGCAAAAACTGATTCAGTATATATATTGTGGACAAAGGCAAAAGGATAGTGAAAGATAGCCGCTTGAGAAAATTATGTTTTCTCTCCCTTGTTAACAGGGAATGAAATGGAAATATGAGACTGACCGGTAAAAAGGAAAATAAAACCGACCAGAAGAGCAGGTTAGAACTGTTGGAGGCCAGGCTAATTTGGGAGAGGAAATCCAAAGATAAGTTCGACTCTCCCGTAAGGTCAACAGTATGATGATAAACAAAAATTATGAAGATCAAAAAGAATGAACTGCAGATGAGCTTGAAGACAGCTGGTTCTGCAAATATATTTTGCTGCCTCCAGCCGCCTCTACCGCTGCCGGCAAAATAAGTGAGCACAAGAACAAGTTCCCAAAAAATCAAAAAAAGTATCAAATTATGACTCAAGAAAAGACCTAAGTAGCTTGCGGTTAATAGCAGTAGAAGCGGATAATTAACAAATTCTTCTGTTTGTTTTTCTCCGAGGGATACAAGCAGGAAGAGAACCATGGATAAGGTGACGAAACTTGCAAGCAATATTCCCAAAAAGGTAGCTTCAAAATGAAGTTGTCCACCTGGTCCGACCGCCGGCAGCGAGACAGAGAATTCGAAGAGCAAATTATTGATAAACGGACCATCAAAACCTCCGTTTATCTGCCAGATTAATACAAGCAGCAGGACCAAAACCGTTGTTAACGCTGTGAAAGTAACTGGGGCAGTGAGTTTTTTGATTAGAATTGAGTCAGCTCGCTGGCTGTAATAACTGCCCACTGAAATAATTATGAGTAATAGGATTAGAAACAATAAGAGCATCGGTTATACGGCACACCTCTTAACAGCAAAATTTCCAGGTAAAAAATTAATAACTACTCACCTTATTTTTCCCCCTCCCCCTGGCCCTCTTCCTCCGGGGAGAGGGCTTTTTGGAGGAAACTCCCCCTTGAAATTCAAGATGGATTCCGGCTCGGGGGCCGGAATGATGAAATCCGGCTAACTCTTCCCCTTTCAAGGGGGAAGATTTTTTAGATGAGGCTTATCCAAGAAAATAGAGCAAGAAAAAAATCACAACTAACGTCAAAAGCGTATAATTGAGGTAATGAACCGTTTTCCCGGTATGGAAAAATCGAATCAAAGCTGTAGAAAGCTTAATTATAAAATTAGGCAACATCCAGAGTGGTGTCAATAAATTTTTTTCAATGAATTTAACAAGATTAGAGCTTTTCTTAAAAAATAATTTACAACCCGAAGAAGCCGTCTGCGCCAGACTCTCCTCTTGGATTTGAAACGGCAGTATTTCCAGAACAAAATCTTTCCCAGGAGAGATTCGATACCTTAGACGTTTGTATAATAGTGCCGGTGTAAAGAATGTTACGACAAACAACAAAAGATAGGTCGTCAAATGTCCAGCTCGTCCAGCTGCCGGTAAGATGCTAATCTGCTCGAAAAACGGCAAGTAGGCGGCCAGCCCGCCAAACAAAACAAAGAAAGCAAAAATAAAGGCAGCTATTGAATCATAAAGTTTTTTTTCTTTCACCCGGCTGGTTGTTTCTGGTTTTGTCATAAAGATTCCAAAAGCAGCGCGAGCTGCTGAAAAAGTAAACAGAATAAAGAACAGATAAATAAACGGAAATAGTAAAAATCCACCGGGTTGTTCTGCCAGAGAGGCAAGCAGAGCGTAATTGCCCCAGAACCCACCAAGGGGAGGTAGACCGGCTACGCTGGACAGACCCAAAAAGACTAACCAGCCGGCGAAAGGCGATATCTGTCCCTGGCCCAGAAAGTCCCCCCTCTTCTCTTTGCCATTAGTCAACATCGTTCCACCGGCTAAGGCAAGCAATCTTCCGGTAGTTTGTAGAATAAAATAAAAGATCGCTGCTCGATAATAACCAAAAAGAGTGAAAATCAGGCTGATGGATATTTGAGCGGTGGAAAGATAAAAAATAATTTGATTTAATTTTTCACTAAAAAAACTCTCCAGAACTGCGTATAACAGAGTAATAACGATAAAAAATAAAAGCAAACTTATTGCCAGGAGAGATTGTTCGAACAAAAAACGGTAGCGAGCAATCAGGTAAAGTCCGGCGGGTAGCGGTAAAATAGAGCTTATAAAAGCATTTAATGAAATTTCTGGTTCAAAAACCGTTTTAAACCAGTTGGTAAAAGGAAAAAGACCAGTGCGAATTACAGCAGCAGCGCCGAAAAAGAGCGGGATTAAGGAACTGAATTCAACCGGTCTATTTCCAGGCAATACAGGAACGGTTGATTCGGTTTCAATGAAAAATAATACTGTACCGGTCATCAGGATAAAGTCGCTTAATCTATTTAACAAAAAGAGGTTACGTATTCGATTATCAATCGCCAGTTGCTCAACATTTTTGCGATTAAGGAATAGAACAACCAGTGAAATTAAAGACCATCCGACAAGCAATAAAATTAAATCTCCCGCCAGAAAAAAAAATAGACCGGAAATTAGCAAGGCGTCGATTAAAATATGGTCGGTATGCCGATTTTTTTCACGGGGAAAAAGAAAGACTAAAAACCGTAAACATGTCATAACAAGAACAAATAAGACGGCAAGTTCGTCTAAATACAGAGTAAGTCTGAAATTGATTTGTCCAGCACTAAAAAATTCGTAAAGCTCCCAGACAACCGGGTGCTGAAAAGTTATCTGCAGCCAGATGGAAGCAACGGCGGCAAGAAAGTAAATTATCGGAAATATGGTTTCCTTTAACCCTTTTTTCTTCCGCCGCCAAAGCTGGAAACGACCAAAGATCGCCCCCAGATATAAGAAAAATATAATGCCCAAAAAAAGTGCTGTCGTGCTTGTATTTACCATTTTAAAGTTCCCCTATCCTCTTCACCTTCTTGAATATTTTTCTGCCGCCAAAAAGTAAGGAGTGTCAGGAGGAGAAACTGACTTACAAAAATCAAAGCTAAAAAGAAAAAAAATACCTGGTAGTTGGATAGGCTAAGAAAATGACCGAGCGCAAGCACAATAAACAGTGCCGCTGACTGCATGAGAAGGATAAATTGCGGTCGGTACCAGGGATTTCTTATGCTAATTAAACCGTATATCCCGAGACAAAAAATAATCAGCCCAAGAAGCAAATAATAGATTAGCATCTTATGTCTCCTGTAAACTATTTAGAATGATTCCGCCGACAAACGAAGTTAACACAAATACCATTATACCAGTAAAGACAAACGGATAACCCGTAGAGATTACCTTGCCCAGGTAATGGATTGGCTCGCCGCCGAGCAGCTCCAGAGAAAAATCTCCAGGCAACAGTGTTACTTCGGCGAACGGTACAAAAATAACTAACGTAATCAGCAGCAGTGGAAGCCATATAACTAAACCGTGCAAATAATTTTTCAGACGACGGCTGGCGCTTTCCTTCTCTATTCCATCGGGGGCAGCAAGCAAGAACAAATAGAAGATAACCAGCGAATTAAGGCCAAAAAAACCAAGATAAAAAAGAGCCAAAAATGTCTCGCCAAGCAGGAAAATCATGGCGGCCAGTAACGAGCAGATAAAGCTAAAAATCCATATCCCGTTTATAACTCGACGTACAAAAATCAGCGCGATGGCATTTGCAATAGCGAACAAAGCCATAAAAAAGAAGATGAAATGCTCCATAGACTTGCTAATCTCCTTTTATTTTATTCCGTCGTATGAACCTGTTTTGGGGGGGTCAGACGCCAGAAAATAATTAAAAAAATTATTAGCCAGCCGGACTGTATAAATATCCACTGACTACTCCCCGGTTTAATATAGATTGAGCTAATGACGGTAATAAAATAATTAATTACTGAGATGGGTATCAAAACTCCCCAGATACCTCGCAGAAGCTGGTCAAATCGTAATTTAGGCAGAAATAATTTAAGCTGAAATAATAAGTAAATTAACAAAAATGTTTTGAGACCAAACCATACTAAGGAACGAAATGAATTGACAAGAGGGCTGTCAAAAAGGGTTTGCGCAAAATTATAGTTTTCAAATGGTGACACCCAGCCTCCAAAGTACAAGTTTACAAAGACCGCTGAAAGAAATAATATCAGCCCTCCTCGAACGAACGTCTGCTGGAGATCGTTTTTTTGACTTATTGTTCCCGGCAGTGGAATTATTATATAAAGTGAGATGAGAAAGAGAAAAGCCCCAACCGGTTGATTATAGATTGTCCAGCCCAGTTCAGCCTGGTCTGTGACTGCTTCTTGAAAACTGGTCGTATAGTTAGTGGCAAATAATCCAAGAAACAAAACAAAAAATAGAAGCCCAATACTGATGTTGAAAATTACCGATCGCCGGTCCCGGTTGTTTGAAAAACAATCAGACATTGATTTGGCAAGCAGATAAAAAAAACCGACGACAAAGGGAACCAACAGCCCCTGCTCGGGCGAGGCAATCGCCAGCACCTGAAAATTAACCAGGTCAGGGTGTAGTTCTGTAATAGCCAGACTATAATCCCCCAGGGGAAGAACCGAAAAACAGGTGGCAAGTAGAGCAACTTTGAATGCGGTAAAATATGGCGTTGGTTTTGAGACGACGTCGCGGTTAGAAAAAGTTTGGGTGGTAAATGTGGAACCACTATTAATGATGTATCGCTCTAGATTAATCAATAAAATAACGGCAATTATTACGATTGAAAAGTAAAAAAGAGTATGCAAAAAAGTAATAGCCAACCATAAACTCCAGTAATACAATCAAAACAACCCCAGGCTGGCGGTCAGCAGTGACAGGTCTTCAGGTCTTACTTTTTGGGCAAATCGCCGTAAACTTTGAAAGTTTACAAATCCCGGTTCACGAAGTTGCGCCTCTATATAATTATTTTCTAAGACCCTGACGTAACAGCCCAGCTCTCCAGAGGCTGACTCCATAGAGCAGTAAAGTTCCTCATCCACGGTGTCATATTTTTCTCCAGCAAGAACTATGCGTCTTCCAAATAAATGCGACTGCGAATTAATCTTAATTTTTCCCGGCGACAATAAGAGCAAATCATCAGCAGAGTAATCGTGTCCGGAAACAACGCGAGTTATTTGCTTGAATATGTTGATTGATTGTTTCAATTCCAGGAATCGAATACGAAATCTATCGTAAATGTCACCGTTCTTACCTATAGGAATACGGAACTTAATTTCTTCGTAGGCACTGTGTGGGTTATCTTTTCTTAAATCTCTCCGAACCCCGGCTGCTCTTAAAGTGGGACCCGTAACTCCCCAATCAAGGGCTGTTTCGATATCAATCTCTCCTTCACCGCGAGTTCGAGCTATGAAGAATGAATCATTGATAAGATTTTTTTTATAATAGCTCAAGCGATTTTTCAAAATAGTCAAAACCTCATCGGCAGAGTCAAAAAAAGAAGAATCTATGTCCCCGTTAAAACCGCCTGGCACAATAAAATTCTGACCGTTCCCCCCGGTAATCATCTCATGTAAGCAACCGTGTATTAATCGCGCATCTCTACCTATTTCGCTGGCCACCCTGAAAGCACCTACACTGTGGCCAGCAAGAGCGAGACAATTAAGATGCCCTATTATACGTAACAACTCTGCGACCATACACCGCATAATCCTGATTAGCGGGTTAGGTCCTTTAAACTCTAAGATTTTTTCAACTGCGATAGCAAATAGAAGCCGACGCTCCTGCAGTCGATAATTAACCAGGTGAATAGAAAATTTGCCTCCCTGTTTTCCGTGCCGAAGCCGTGGAATAAATCGGCTAATGCCTGTCTCCCCCACTTCCAGCTCACCGACCGGATAAAAACCGGACGGCTGGTATTCCGGCGGTAGGAGATCAATTTCACGTAAACCGGTGGGCCAGGCGGTAATCATTTTATCTGCTCCACCCGGTCATCCGATTCCCCGCCTGTGTCAACCTGTGAGTTGAATTTTTTGAACTGAGAGGAAAAACTGGAGGGATAAACAGATTGCCGTTCATCGATATTTTCGGAAAATTTTGCTTCGTATAATTCAAAACAGCGCTGCTGGAGCCAGCCGGCGGATGGCCAGATAGTTGACAGGTCGGGAAAGCATTTCCTTTCTTTTAAACTTACCGCGAGGTTTAACCTATAGTTAAGTTTATGTGAATAGAGGTGCCATATTACCTCATGAGTTCTTTTGTCAGATTTTCTGTTTAATGGTTCTGCCGTTATATCGCTAAGATGAAGAAAATAATACGGCTCAGTATCTTTTAACGCCCTGCAGACACGATTCAACCGTTGAGCCGGCAGTATTACTTTAAGTTGGTTTCCTTGTTCCCGCCGGATGACCTTTAACGGGTCGTTCGGTTCCAGTCTATTTTTGATGAAATTGGCAATTTCTACTTCCATTTTTCCGTCACCACCTGGCTGGTTAGCAAAAGACCGACAAAGAATATAAGACCGGCGATAAGCAAAAGTAAATACTGATTATAGACGGCCTCAATATCAGGCGTGGTAAGAGGTAACAAGACAATCGTAAAACTGGAAACAAAAGTAAAAATGATTGGGAAAAACAGAGTGACCTTATTAAGTCCGGGGGCTGTTTGATTTTGTTTGCCGGATTGCGGAAGAGGCAGTTCATATTTTGTCAGTGCAAGGTAAAAAAACAAAAAAAGTGTGATAAAAATTGGAATTGTTATAACCGGCACCCAGTCAACAACAAAACGCCAATTCATAGGCCTGTTTTACAATTTACCTACGGTCTGCTCCCAGTATTGGGGCAAGACTTCCGCAAATCTCTGTTCCTTAGCTTCACCTATGTTTCCGTCCTCTCGATGCTCCTCTACAATTTCTCGCTCCTCCTGTTCACGTTTTTCAATAAACTCTTCCAGTTCAATTATCGCTCTCAACATCCGATCACGTTTCCAACGTTCCCAGAGGCCACGGCCAAACAGGCGTCCCATTAAATTGAAATGGTTAGACTTCAACACAGGCAACTCTGGAGTTGTTGCTTCCATACCTGAGTAGCTGCCGCGAGCCAGTTGTTTGATCTGGCGGTGAAGCGGCCAGGAATCCAGTTCATCCTGCCTGATTAAGCGAGCAGTTTTAAAGCAGGCCATAGTTTCATATCCCCCGTGATACTCCCGAACATTCAGGGTCGGATAGTTTTTTAGCGCCGGCCGCCAGTGCTCTATTAGTCTTATCTCTGCAATTGCCTCGCTTCTAAAAAAGGAGCAGCCGGATATGAGACCATCGTCATACATTTTCTGAAACCAATCAGCAGAGTCGGGGCGATCAGCAAGCCGTAGAAGTTCTTCGGTTATTCGTTCCCGGCTTACCTCCTGCAGCTTTCCTACGGTGGCGCCAATTTTTTGTTGAAGCTCATCTGCAAAAATCAGGTTATGATCGGCAGCAAGACGATATGCTCTGAGTAACCGCAGGGGATCTTCATCAAGTGAGTCGTCCGAAGTTAAACGAAGTATTCGCTGTTCAGCATCAGATCGCCCCCCAACTGGGTCAACCCAGGACTCGCGAACCATGTCAAGAGCAATGCTGTTAATGGTAAAATCACGTCTTTCTAAATCATCCACAACTTCCTGTTCACCTACTACTGTGACGTCAATTTGAACTTCTTCTCCCGGCAGGCGATACATCTGTCTTTCTTCGTCCAGGGTAAACCAGTTTCCGCCAAACTCGTCCTGTAGATTCTTTTGGATTTGATTGTCAAAATCAGTAACCATTAGATCATAGTCGTCAGGCTGTTTGCCAGTTAGCAGGTCCCGGATGGTGCCGCCCAGCAGAAAAACTTCAGTTTCCTGTTCTGTGAAAGGTTTGACAAGACCTTCGATTTTTGAACGCTCAACTCCAGCGGTATAATCGGCCAGCCGTAGAGGTTCAGGCATACGAGATTTTTCTGTCAGAAGAGGTTTTACAACCTCGGGAACGTATTCATTAGAGATCATGTGCCCCGGTGAAAGAAAAATTGGTGCGGCCTCTTCCATCGATCTAACGGCGTAACCAACTGGTTCTCCATCCCATATTTGAGTATTAGAACCAATCTGTTCCGCCGGTTCGTCGTATTCCCCAACGAGAATATTTTTGGCACAACCAATAGTTGGCGTGTCTAAAAACAATCCAATATGAGAGGCCAGCCCCATCCGACGCGGATGGGCATAGCCGTGGCCATCAACGAGATAACAATCTGGTTTGGCCTTTAAGCACATAGCCGCCTCGATCATCGGTGGGGCTTCTCTGAAAGCCAGCAAACCGGAAATATAGGGGAAATTCAGTTCAGATATTTTTACAACCTGCTCGTAGACTCTCCGGTTAGTTATTGAATAACTGACCGCTGATGCGATACAAATGCGGCTATCAGGATAGAATGCCACGTCCAAACCGGCTACCAGTTCAACCTCCGGTTTGCCGTCAAGAATGCAATCTTCCGCCAGTTCTTCCTGTAACATACGGGCCTCTTCTTCGTTCATATCCCATGGATGCATCTGTCATCACCTGCAATGAGTTTAGGCTTATATATAAAATTTGACGCCAGATAATCTTTTTCTTAGTTCAGTCTTGTTCCTCTTTCCTTTCCACTAAAAAAATTCTAACCTATATAGTGGAAAAATAACAGACCAATCTCAGACAGTTTATTAACGGCTTAAAAAAACATTCAATTGGCGAAGATCCTGAAAGGATGATCTGATTGAAAATACTTTTGCAGAAGGTGTTGCCAATCATTTTAGTTCTCTTCTTGCTGGGAGGGTTGATTTTTTTAAGGACAGAAAAAGAACAGGAGCTAATCAGACGAGATTTTACAACCATGGGAACTTTCCTGCGAATAATTGTGCCTGATCCCACCGCTGAACCGGCTGTCAATAAGGCCTATGAAGAAGTTGAACGGATTAATCGCCTTTTTTCAAACTACATTGACACCAGCCTGACTTTTGAGGTTAACAACAATCCAGGAAAAGCTGTAGAGGTGACTCCGGAGTTTATCAAGCTGGTTGAAAAAGCAAAAAAATATCACGATAAAAGCGATGGTCTCTTCGACATTACGGTTGGCCCGCTGGTTGACCTCTGGGGGTTCTACCAACAGAAAGAAAACATTCCGAGTGATAAAGAGATAGATGAAGCCCGCGACCTGGTGGGATTGCAACAGCTTGAGATATCCGATACAACCATAACTCTTCCCCGGAAAGATATGCAACTTGATTTTGGTGCGCTTGCGAAAGGTTATGCCGCCGATCGGGCATCAGAAGTATTGAAAACCAGTGGGTTTTCTGATCATCTTATAAATCTTGGTGGAAATATTTATGCCGGTGGTTATGGTCCGGAAGATGAAAAATGGACGATAGGCATACAAAACCCACGGGCGCAAAATGAAATTGATGCCGTCCTCAACGTAAGTGATGCCGGCGTTGGAACAAGCGGTGATTACGAAAGAACATTTTTCCACGAGGGAGAAAGATATTCACACATTATCAACCCGGTAAGCGGTCGTCCTGTACAGGGAGTGGCCGCAACTACTGTAGTCGCCGACGATGCCCTGGAGGCTGACCTGCTGTCGACCTCACTCTATTTGACGACCGCTGAAGAAGGGTTGAAGGAAATAGGGCATGACACCTTTATGGCCGTGAAAACGGACAACGACAAACTTAGCTACTGGGTTACTCCAGGTTTTCAAAAATTGCTAAGTGAGAAAAGAGCCCCTGTACGCAACGCAGAAATTATCGATTTTTAGACTGATTACAAGTTTCTTAAGTTTAAAGTTTAACTCTGACACTCTTAAGTTTAAAGTTTAACTCTGACACTAATTTTGGAGGAGACGGAGAGCGACGGCGGCCTGTTCGGGGACCTGGCCGAGCAGTGAGGTGGCGGATTGTGTAAGAATATCGCTGCGCAGTCGGTTGGTGGTCTCCTCGGCAAGGTCAGCGTCCCTGATTTGGCTGCGAGAATCTTCGGCTTCCTGCCGCTGAATCATCATATAGTCGACGGCTCCCTCGAGCCGGTTCTGAGCCGCCCCTACAGTAGCCCGCGCAGTGCTTAGTTTATCTAATGCTTCCTCCAGATACATTAGAGATTCATTAGCGTCTTTGCGAGTCATTACACTTAAGCCGCCAATTCCCATTGTGCTTGAAGTTACAGCAGGTAGATCTTCGTTACTTATATTAATAAGTTCATCTCTATTGGCCCCGAGATGAAAATCAAGGTTTCCGTGGCCGGTTTGAGTAACAAAAGCACGATCTATCATAATATCTCGGTTGACACTGGTGTCGTGTTCACCGGCCTCGATCTCCAACCGGGCGCTATCAGCTTCCTCAGGCAACTCTATGGGTACATAGCCGAATTCGCCAGCTTCTTCGTCATACCCCCATTCTTCCGAACAATAAAAATGTTCGTAAGCACCTATCTGGCTGAAATTACAGGCTGCCGGTGAAATTGTATCCAGCTCGTTATCATCTTCATCATACACTCTAACTCTGAAATTAATTTCAGAATTTTCGGGGTCGTAGGCAGCATCAACGTCGGTATTTAAATCCCCGGCATCCTCATCATCAGCGACAAGACGTGCCGAAACTCCCATGGCAACACCTGCCCCGCCTTCAACATCAAATCTATGAGAGGTGGTAGTTCTACTATCCGGGCCGGCCGGGTCCAAAAATCGAACAGCGTAATTACCGTGAGCGGCCAGATCACGAATTCTATATTCCCCTCCCCACCACGCCATCCCCCTCAAATCATCCCAGTAAGCAGCCTCCATATCGTCCGGGTCATTCGGATCTTTAGGATCTTCAAAAGAAGCATTAAACACCCGGTTGGCCAGGCTCTGAATGTTGGCGTCTTCTTCTTCCGGTTGGAACTCGTTTACAAGCAGGGGTCTATCGTTGAAAGTGGCTCGTTCGGCGATGTCATCGATATCTTCGAGCAGTTGGTCTATTTCTGCTTCGATATTTTCACGGTCGCTGTCGGTGAGACTGTCGTTGGCCGACTGGACAGCCAGCTCCCGCATCCGCTGGACGTTGGCCTGTATTTTTTCCATGGCTCCGTCGGCAGTGCGGAGCATGGAAATGGCGTCCTGGGCGTTATCGATTGACTGATCTAAACCACGGATTTGGCTTTCAAGGCGTGTGGAAATTGTTAGTCCCGCAGCGTCGTCACCGGCCTGGTTGATACGCTGACCACTTGACAGACGCTCCCTCGCCCGGGACATAGTACGCTGATTTCTGGAAAGACGATTCATAATCCGCTGCTCTGATGTGGCAGAGCTTATCCTGAAAAGACCACCCATCGGTCGTGCTCCCTCCTGGAGCAGTTAATAAGGATCATCCGTGATCCCATTCCCCATTTACTACCTCCCCTACCCCCAAATCTCTTTCCCTGCTAGAAAGAGACGCTACAGACGTAATAGAGCTAAACTCCTGCTATTTTAGTTACTTAAAATATAGCACAATAAAATTCCAGGGTCAAATTTTTTCTTGAAATTTTTAAAATAGAAGGATAATCTTGAAAGCTATGTGGCTAAATTTAACCTGTAAATATTAACAGACGGAGGCCAAAAAATGCTGTTAAATGACAATTATCCGTCAAAATTATTTTTATTTATCGGGGTAATGACAGTTTCTATATTAACTGCTGTGGGTGGTCTACAGGCCAGTGAAATCAGAATTAATAAATCTCTGCGGGCCGCTCTTTCATTAACTTCAATAAGTACCGCTCACCAGGACAGCTACGAGGATGTTCCCGGAATAGCGGGTGAAGACAGGTCGAGCTGGACATCGTCGATCAACGGACGTTACAGACGGGCAACCGACAACTGGAACCACGAGCACCGTTTACGAATGCAATACGGTGAAATAGACGGTGAGCGAAATGAAGATGAAATCGATCAAAATAACATATTTCGTTACATGTTAAGCGACGAAGTCTTCTCTTTTGGCAGTATGCGACTGCGTTCGGTTTTTAACGAATTCGGTCACCCAACGAGTATGAAAAACGTTGTCGGCCTTGGCGTCTATTTCCTTGATTCAGAAACTTACGGAACGCTGGAGCTGCGAACCGGTCCCCGGGCGTCCCGCGGGTGGAACCCTTCAGAGGACTGGGAGTCATTGTATGAGCTGATAGTAGCCTATTCTTTCCAATTTGAAAATGGAGAATTTTTGTCAGAAGTGGAGAGTTCAATGCCCACCGACGACAGCGACGATTATCAGGTCCGGTGGGAAAACAATCTGACTTCGGAGCTAAATCGCTGGCTTAACATTAACTACCGTTTTACTCTCTATTACGAAAACGAAGTTGAAGAAGTAGCTACACGAAGCGTAGCCACGGTAAATTTCGTCTATAATTTCTTTTAAAAAGAACTGATAATTTGATCAGACAAACCTGGCTCTGTTGAAATCCTTTTTATTATCTTAGCCCGACCTATGCATGAACCCTATGCATAGACCGCCCGAAGGGCCGCCCATTCGTCAAATGGGCGGGGTTAACCCAGCCGTTTACAGAACAACTGGTAAGTTACAGTCTGTGAAAATAACTGCAATAATAATATTTTGTCCAATACCCAACAAGAAGCCTACAAACGGCTGTCCTGCGGACGGGTAATTCACGACAGTTAAGCTGTCGTGAATTATCCAGGTTAGGGAGCAATTGATTAGTGCTACCTTTGATCGGCAATTTCCTCCAGGTAACGCAGCGTCTCTTCGGCTTCTTCTTCATCGATGACGCTGATTGCACAACCGGCATGAACGATGACATAATCTCCCGGTTCAGCTTCAGGCAAATAGGTCAGGGTTACTTTCTTTTTGACGCCAGCGAAGTTAACTCGCGCCAGCCGTTCAACCTCGTCCTCAAGAATTATTTCTTCTACTTCTCCCGGTATTCCCAAACAGATAGTTAGTCCTCCTTTATCAAGCTATCAGATAAAAAATATGCTGATCCACGTCCAGAATCTTACAGCGGTTTTTCCACTGGCGGTAACCCATCTTCTCCCCCCCCTTTGTCTTTCCCCCCGTCGAGGGAAAAAAAAGAGAGCACCCCCCTTTGTATTTCACCACGTTGAAAGGAAAAAAAAGAGAGTCCGCCTTTGTCTTTTTCCCCTTCAAGGGGAAAAAGAACGGGGAATAGCGGTGGAAGATTCTGATCTACGTTTTTCTGCTATCGCCGCCTGACCAACAGCCAAACCGCCGTCGTTGGGCGGCAGACGGCGGTGTATAAGCGGTTGAATGTTTTTGTTACGCAGTAAGTCAACAATACGTTCCGTCAGATAGCTGTTCTGGAAGCATCCGCCGGTCAATCCTACCCGGTCAACAGCCAATCTTTCAACTATCTCGAGAGAGGCTGCGGCCAGCGTGTTGTGAAAAGCTGCCGCCAGTTCATTTATATTCTCACTTTGGCCCCGCGCCATAATTATTTCTTTAACCATTGGTTCCCAGTCAAAAACTAAACATTTTTCATCTCGGCTTTGAGTCTCTATAATTTTATAAGAAAGAACACTATCTGTCTTTACCTTTCGTGCCGCCTGTTCAAGGCGCATGGGGGCCTGTCCGGTAAATTCATTTTTTTTAGCCAGGCCAAGCAATGCTGCAACACCGTCGAACAGCCGGCCGGCACTGGAGGTTTTTACGGTATTAACCCCCCGTTGAAGTGACTGTTTCAATAGCTTCAGCTTATCATCATCAAATGCGTTCTTAATTTCCCGGACGTCGGAAGGCTCCAGGTTCAATTCCTGCAAGAGACCGAGGGCACAGCGGCGGGGCTCTTCAACCGCTTTTTCGCCTCCCGGCAGGGGAAAAATTCGAAAATGAGCAGTCCGGCGGTAATCTTTTAAATCGGCTAATAAGAACTCCCCGCCCCAGACAGTGCCGTCGTCACCATACCCGGTTCCATCCCAAACGAGGGCCAGGATTTCCTCATCGACCTGCCGATCAACCAGCAGTGAAGCGGCATGAGCGTGATGATGTTGAACCTGGTACAACGGTTGCGGCCGCCGAAGGCCGTAGCTGGTACTGTAGTAATCGGGATGAAGATCAGCGACAAGTAGATCAGGATTAATCTCATATAGTTCGCAGATATCCTGAATCGAGTGCCGGTAATTCTCTACCGTCTCAGTCCCGGCAAGATCACCAAGGTGCTGGGAAGTTATAATTTCACCACGACGCGACAGGGCGATGGTGTTCTTTAACTGACCGCCCAGGGCAAGAACCGAACCCGCAGCAGGCTCAAAATCAAAGGTCGCCGGGGCATAACCACGACCGATACGTTGAAGTTGAGGTTTTCTCTCCAGCAAGGAGACAACGGAGTCGTCAACGGCTCTTTCAATAGAGCGCTCGTGGGACAGGATTCCATCCAGATGGGGCCCCAGTGATTGTTTCAGGGAATCAATATCCGTATGTATTGGCTCGCCTGATATGTTGGCGCTTGTTGCGACCACCGGAAAGCTAAGAGAATCCAGAAGAAGAGTGTGCAGAGGCGTATAAGGTAACATAACTCCCACTTTATCCGTGTCAGGAGCAACTTCATCAACCAGTTTTGAGCGGGGGTTGCGTTTTAGTAAAACTATGGGGGAAGCGGTAGAAGCAAGAGTCTCTTCAGCAGTAGGAGTGACCTGGCAATCACGTTTTAACAGATCTAAATCAGGATACATTAGAGCAAGCGGTTTCGCGGGACGCTGTTTTACCCGTCGCAATTCCAGAACCGCTTCGGCATCCACGGCGCTTGTTATCAGATGAAAGCCCCCCAGTCCTTTGACAGCTAACAGTTTACCCTGTTCTAATTTTTGTTGAGCCTTTTTCAGCGCCGTCGACCCGTTGATCTGCTCGCCGTTTTCCAGCCAGCACAGCCGTGGACCACAGTCCGGGCAGGCGTTCGGTTGAGCGTGAAATCGCCGGTCCAGGACATCTTCATATTCTTGCCTGCAGGAGACGCACATTTTAAACTCGGACATTGAAGTAAGAGGACGATCATAAGGTAAGCCGCGAATAATTGAATAACGCGGGCCGCAATTAGTACAGTTGGTGAAAGGATACAAATACCGACGATCAGTGCTGTCCAGAACTTCGTTCATACAGTCTTTGCAGGTGGCAAGGTCGGGCAAAATGCGAACCTGGACCTGACCGGCGTTACTGCTGGTAGTTATTTTAAAATTTTTATAACCGGCAGGTTTTTTTACTTCTTTTTTCAGAGAGACAATCTCTGCCGCCGGCGGGATGCCGTTCTGCAGCTGTTTTAAAAATGATTCCAACCGTTGTTCTTCCCCTTCAACTTCAATATATACACCGGCCGCCGAGTTACCAACCCGACCGGTCAAATCAAAGTCACGGGCCAGCCGGTATACAAAAGGACGGAAGCCCACGCCCTGAACCGTTCCATAAACAGTTAATAAATATCTTTTTTTATTCATTAAAAAAACGCCTCTTATCTGCCGACAATTAAAACGTAGTGTACTATATTTTTGAGGGATGTGTCGGTAATGCTACCTACAGCACCTGATTTTGAGAAAACATTGATTCGATATCTACAAAACGAGACACGCAATTTACCTGAAAGTGTAGAGCAGTTCCCTTATTATACCAGTAACGGGCACTGGGAAACACTCGCTTCTGCGGGAGCCGACGACTGGGTCAGCGGTTTTTATCCGGCTATTTTTTGGCTGGGGTCGCTGGTCAACCATGAATATTCACAAACTGCCAAAAATTTAACCCGTCTGGTGACAAAAAAGCACCAGGGTAATTTCAACACCGGTTTCCGTTATCAATATTCCCACCTTATAAATTATGAACTTACCGGCGATAGTAACTCCTACAAAAAATGTTTAAAAGCAGCGAGGCGGTTGATGGATTGTCATCACCGCCAGTCCGGATTAATCTGTCACTTTCGAAAAAATAGGCCACTGCTTACCGCCACCGACCTCTATATGAATTTGCCGCTGCTCTACTGGGCAGCAGACAATGACCCGCTACCGCTAAGTGTATCCTATCGTCAGTGTATAAAGAACAACCTGAACCGTGCGAGTGCTGTTTTTTTACGGGAAGACGGGAGTGTGAGGCATGTCTTATACATCAAGCCGGCGACTGGAGAAATTATTGCCGAAAAATCGCCGCAGGGTATTGAAAAGGGCTGCTGGTCGCGCGGATTAGCCTGGTTATACCGTGGACTAATTGCCGGAAGTATTTACTTTAACGAGAGCGATTATAGAGAGACAGCACGGGGGCTGGTAAGCTATCACTGCCAGAACAGTGAGAAGACTATCCCCGCCTATGATTATGCCGTCGGGCAAAATCCGGCGGAAGAGAAGCTGGATACAACAGCCGCTGCAATTCTTGCCGGGGGATTGTTGATTGATGGTATAGTTTTTGAAGCCAAAGATTCTTTTGAACTCGGTCAACAAACGGTACTGGATTTATTCGGATTTTATCGACGGAGTGAAGATGCGGCCGGATTAATCAGCGGCGGCTGCTACCATTATCCAAAAAACAAGGGAATAAACGCGGCCACAATCTGGGGTGACTACTACGCCCTGGAAGCCCTCTATATCTTAACAACGGGAGAGCTCCCCCCCTATTGTAGCTGGCTTACGAAACGAGATTATTCCCGGTCATTTCTTCCGGGACGGGCAGGTCCATTAAGCCAAGTATAGTCGGAGCAACGTCAGCAAGTATGCCGTCCTTAAGTTTTATCTTCTTATCCCCCACGTAAATTAGAGGTGTTTGCGACATCGTATGGGCGGTGTGAGCATCATCTTCTTCGAGGTCATACATTATTTCGGAATTCCCATGATCGGAAGTTACTAAAAGCTGGCCGCCTATTTCTCGAACTGTTTTTACAAGCCGACCCAGACATTCGTCAACTGTTTCAACGGCCTTAACAGCGGCATCAAAATAACCGGTGTGGCCGACCATATCGGGGTTGGCGTAGTTAACTATTACAAAATCGTCGACACCAGACTTCAGCCGTTCAACAAGATGATCTGTCACCTCGTAAGCACTCATTTCCGGTTTTTTTTCATAGGTTGAAATTTGAGGTGAAGGAATTAGCTTTCTTTCTTCGCCCGGGAACGGTTCCTCCCGCCCACCGCTAAAAAAGAAAGTTACGTGAGCATATTTTTCAGTTTCGGCAGTATGATACTGTTTCAGTCCAAGGTTGGAGAGATACTCGGCAAGAACATTGGTCAGATCAAGCGGCGGATAAGCGACCGGCAAATCATATTCAGCGTCATACTCAGTCAGGCAGACGAAATAAACATCGGGCTGGTCAACTTCGAATTTGTCAAACCCCTTCTCAGTTAAAGCCCGGGTTAGTTGCCGGGCCCGATCAGGTCGGAAATTAAAAAATATGATAACATCGCCATCGTCCACAGTTGCCTGCGGATTGCCATTACTGTCGACAAAGACCGTTGGTTGAACAAATTCATCGTTTTCATCGCGTTCCTCGTAAGCCGTTTCAATCGCTTCAACGGGATCTTTTTCAATTATTTCGGATTGTCCTTCCACAATCGCTCTATAAGCACGTTCAGTCCGCTCCCAACGCTGGTCACGATCCATACCGTAGTATCTTCCGCCGAGAGTTGCGAGCCGTCCCACACCAATTTCTTCCAGGTCTTTTTTTAATTTTTTCAGATACCGGTGGCCGGAGCGTGGTGGAACGTCGCGGCCGTCCAGCAGAGCATGAATGGCCGTGTCGGAGTGCCCCTGTCGGCGACAGAGCTTGAGCAAAGCATTTAGGTGTTCCTGATGGCTGTGGACGCCTCCGTCGGAAAGCAGGCCAATAAGATGCAGAGTACCACCTGATTTTTTAGCCCGGTTAATGGCCTCAAGCAGTTCTTGATTTTCAAAAAATTCTCCAGACTCAATATCTTTGTTTATCCTGGTCAGGGGTTGATAGACAGTTCGGCCGGCTCCCAGGTTCATGTGGCCGACTTCAGAGTTACCCATCTGACCTTCCGGCAAACCGGCCCCTTCTCCATCAGTCTTTAATTTAGACCAGGGGCGGGTTGACAATAGGTTATCCAGAGTAGGTGTAGAGGCTGCCTTAACAGCATTACCCTCCTCTTCTTCGCGCAGTCCTAACCCGTCAAGTACAACAAAGACAAAGGGATTTGGCATAGAAAATCTCCTTCAGGTGGGGTAAAGATGAATTATTGCTGAAGAAACCCTGGAGCTCTTATTCGATAGGTGGAGCGCCTTCAGGCCCCTCTGCCGGTGGAGCTTCGGGCATAACCGGCTCCTCCATATCAACTTCCGGCCAGTTTTCTTCAATGTCAGCCTCTTCCATCAACGGCTGGAGCAACTGCTCAATAATTTCTTGTTCCTGCTGTTGCTCAAGCTCCATTCTTATTTGGTCTTCGACCTCTTCATATTCAGGAACTTCTCCGTCCGGTCCCTCCATGCGCTGCTGATGCATATCAAAGTGCTGGCGCATATCCTCTTCGGTTATCTCTTCGGCATCCTCATCAATCTTTTGCGAAATCAGTCGCTCAATAGCCACATCTTCCCGCAGTCGGTCATATAGCTCTTCTTCGGTAATTCCGAGTTGCTCAACAAGTTGGTCAAGGTGCCCGGGTTGAAGATGTTCGTCGGCAAATTCGTCTACATCTTCGTCAGTCACTTCGATCCCCTCATCAAGGGCCGCCTCTAATAATACCAAGCGACTTTTCATCTGTTCTTGCAGAGACATTTCCATCTGGGCTTCCATCATTTCACGTTGTTCTTCGGGGACTTGCTCTAATTGTGGCCCCACCATTTGCTTTTGTTCTTCCAGTTGTTCCTCGTATTCCTGCCTGGTGATGGTTCGGTCGTTAACCCTGAGGACAATTTCTTCCTCATCAATTTCAGCCTCAGCATCATTGTTCCCACAGGCTGTCACGAGCAGTGTAAGTGATAACAAAACCATAAGCGGTAATGCGTATTTTCGACAATTTTTTAACATTAAAAAAACCTCCCAAAGGAATTTAGTTTGATACGTTGGTAAAGATAATATCAGATTTTTTAAATCATACAACCATTACGGCACAGTTAATAGAAACTACCTAACTCCCGTTATTGCCAACAGGCCATCGTGCCCGGACTAGATCCGGGTATCAACCCGACAATCCATTTTTATGATACCATAGATTCCGGATCTGTCCGGAGCACCGAGCACTCAAGGTGTTGAGTGCTCTGGTGCTCGGTTGTCCGGAATGACGTCGATAGGTTTTGCATAGTTGACATTGCAGCAGCAAAGGACAATAGGGTTATTGGAGTCTACCGGGAGACAATGTTGTAAGAAAAGAGGGATTAGAGCGGGGGGAGTAAAAATCCTACGGATTTAAATTCCAAAAATATCGTCCAGAAGCGTAAGAAGTTTGCGACGCAGTCCGTTAAAAGAATAATACTGTCGACCGAGGCGAAAGTTTTTTTCAACCATTTTTTCACGATATTCCGGATCGTCTATTACTTCACGAGTTTTAGTAACCGTTTCTTGTTTAATATAGCCGTCAAAGTCTATGACTTCAAAACCTTTCGGTTTGATATCCATGGAAAAAACGGAGTAATTATTAACAACGATAGGTTTTTTGTAGTAGATGGTTTCAATAAAAGCGTTGCCAAAGCCTTCGTAGTCGGAGGGATAAGTAACCAGGTCGGCGTGCGGGTAGATGTCGTCAAGGGAATATATTTTCTGACCGTCTTCAGTTTTACCACGCTGATGACCTATTTGATCGGAAACAAAAAGCGTATCAACACCCATGTGATCGGCATAACGTTCCAGGTGGTTTTCATACTCATATCCTTCGTCACCGGAAGCGTGTGAAATCAGTAATTTCACGGGACGTTCAAGATAGCTCAAAAGCTCAATTGCCTCCTCAATATTTTTACGAGGCACAATTCGGGTAGGTTGAAGAACAAATAGTTCGTCATCGGCGATTTCGAAAGTTTCGCGGACGTCGGAAGCATATTCATCCAGAGAGTCTACAGTGGGCGGTTCAGAGCTAAAGTCGAGCACATTAGGTATAAGTGTAGAAGAAAGACCTTTTCTGTGGGCAAGCTGATGGCCGGCGGACGAATTAATCACCACGTGGCTGACCTGATGAAAAGTAGGTGGGAAAGCGGCGTTAAGGTAGTCCCAGATGCAGTTGGATATGAAGCGGTTTCGCTCCCAGTAAAAGTCGTGATGGTGAGCGATAACGGGCAGTTGATTTTGTTCGGCGAGTAACTGAGTCAAACCGAGGCCGAGGGGAATATTCATAGGTATAGTTAGAACATTTTCAGCGACAAGAAGATCAATCTCGAACTTTTCTATAAAGGTATAGAGGGCCTTTTTTAGCCGCTCTTGATAATTAATTATCATTTGATTCACTTCAGGCGAGCGGCTGGCGCCGTTCTGAAAGCAGCGGTCGTGTATCTCTTTAATATCGGGGTGCTGGAAGTGGAATTCTTCCACGAACATAGATTCTTCCGGTGGTGTATCTAACTCACCACCAATATAAAAAGTTTTATGACCCGCTTCCTGGAAAACTTTGTCCCACTTTTTAGTTTCCAGTGAAACCCCGTCCGTTCCCGAAAGCCGTGTCATAACAAAACCGATACGTAACTCCTTGTTAACCACTGTTCACTCTGCCTCCCTGGGCTATTAACCCATCGATAGTATAAAGATTGTAGGGAAAACTCTGTTTTTATTGTCGGCAGACAAAAAAGAAAAGTTTAGGTGGGGCTAATTCAAATCTTCTACCGCCTGAAGAACAGTTTCAATTCTGTCCAGGCAGCGCTGTCGGCCCAGGGGAACCATAAGCCGATGGAATTCAGGCCCTTCCAACTGACCTGTAACAGCGACTCGCATTGGTTTGTAAAGATCAGCGCCGCTCTGTTCAAGCTCGTCCCCGGCGGCCTTGATTAAGGACTCAACATCCGCCAGAGAAAAAGATTGTGCCGCCTCTACATGCTTTTTGAGAACCGTGACCACTTCTAACGCTCCATCTTGTTCAGCCAACCACTTAACGGCTGAGGGTTCGGGAGAAAAATCAACAAAATAGGTCTCATACAGAGGAGCGAAATCAGTTAATAATTCGAGCTGTTCGCGTAATAATTCAACAATTTCGGGCAGATTTTCCCGGTCGTTTTTAGTAAGGCTTTCCGGGAGGAAATCTTCTAAGCGCTCACATATTTCAGTCGCCGGCAGTGCGCGAAGATGCTGGCCGTTGAGATAGCGAACCTTGTCAAAATCAAATCGAGACGCCGACTTGTTAACCCGTTCCAGGGAAAATGCTTCGATCAACTCATCAACGTCTTTAACTTCCACGCCGTCGGGAGGCGACCAGCCGAGCAGCGCCAGAGCGTTGACCATCGCCTCGGGCAGGAATCCCTTCTCACGGTATTCTTCCACATCTGTAGCACCATGCCGTTTAGAGAGCCGTTCACCGTCGGAGCCAAGGATCATTGCCAGGTGGCACCATTTAGGCGGCTGCCAGCCCATTTCTTCATACAAATATATCTGGCGCGGTGTATTGCTTAAATGGTCGTCGCCTCGCACGACGTGAGTAATCCCCATGTCGTGGTCGTCAACAACTACCGCAAAATTGTAAGCCGGAGAACCGTTAGATTTTATAACAATAAAGTCGCCCACCTGATCCGGCGGGAAACTAACCTCTCCCTTGGCAATATCTTTCACCGTTGCCGGTTTTTCAGGAATACGGTAACGATAGGCGTAATCGCGACCTTCAGCCTCAAATTTTTCTTTTTCCGCTTCGGAGAGATTTCGGCAGCGGCCCGAATAGCGGGGCGGTTCGCGGCGGGCTCGCTGTCGTTCCCGCTCAGCTTCCAGCTCTTCAGCCGTACAGTAGCAGGGATAAACAACCCCGCGTTTCATTAATTCATCCGCCACCTCCTTGTAACGGTCTAACCGCTGGCTCTGGTGGTAGGGTTCGTGCGGGCCGCCAACATCCGGTCCTTCATCCCAGTTTAAACCTAACCAGTCGAGAGCGGATTTTATCTGCTCCGTATATTGATCAGCCGAACGGTTGAAATCCGTATCCTCAATACGCAGTATATAATCGCCCCCCTGGTTACGGGTGAAAAGCCAATTAAATAAAGCAGTTCGAGCTCCACCAACGTGCAAATCTCCTGTCGGGCTCGGTGCAAATCTGGTTCTTACTTCTTTTGTCATTCGTCATATCCTCCTGTGCAAAATAAAGTTTAAGGGTACCTGTTTAGCGTGGTCCAGACAAAACATCCCGTGTTCCGTCATCCTGGGCAAGCGACCGTAGGAAGCGCAAAATTGAAACAGTAATCGGTAATCAGTATTCAGTGACGTCAAAACCGATTACCGAATACCGAACTTCAAATGGATTGCGGGTCGGGGCCCGCAATGACGAACGTTAGGTCAAGACCGCAATGACGAACGTTAAATCCATTTTGAATTTGCCGTCATTCCGGCCAAGCGACCGAAGAGAGCGCGAGCCGGAATCCATCTTAAACTTGAATTTGACGTGGTTATCATTCAAACCCATCCCCCCTTTGTCTTTCCCCCCCTTGAAGGGGGGAAAGACAAAGGGGGGTGAAAAAATGGATTGCGGGTCAAGCCCGCAATGACGATCGTGGGTTCAAGCCCTGGGACGTCATACGTTCCCGCAATAATCCTGAGGACGCTAAACATTTACGTTTAGGGTTATATAGAGAAAATTCAAATTTTAGTGTTTTTAATTAAGACGGAAGCCAGAGCATCTACTGCTTCATTTTTGCCAACCGGTCCTAAACCTTCGGCGCTTTTGAACTTAACGTTAACTGACTCAACTCCGGGTATTAATTGTGCGATATTTTCTTCCATCTCAGATCTAAAAGAACTCAGTTTGGCCAGCTCAAATATTATCGTCAAATCAACATTAACCACCTGCCAGCGTTTCTGTTGTAACAATTCCACGATTTGAACGAGCAAATCAAGCGAGGAAGCGTTTTTCCAGCGAGCCTCGTCCGGTGGAAAATGCATCCCAATATCGCCCAGCCCGGCGGCTCCAAGTAGAGCATCAATCAGGGCATGCAAGGGGGCGTCCGCGTCGCTGTGGCCAACCGCACAATACCCCGCCTCAACCTCTACACCGGCAAGTTTCAGACTTTTACCGGGTCTAAGCTGGTGCCGATCCCAGCCGTTGCCTGTTCTAATTTTCATTACTAACCACACTTTGACTGAGTTTTAGTAAATTATTTTGAATTAGTTCTAAATCACCGGGATAGGTCAGCTTAACGTTCTCCGGCAAACCGGGCATGACCAGGACCTCTCCCCCAATTTTTTCAACCATCATTGCGTCGTCGGTCGGCTCCGGTCCAGACCACTTTGAGTGGGCACTGGTTAAAAAATCGAAGTCAAAAACTTGCGGTGTCTGTATGAGTCGCAACTGCTCGCGCGGAACTGTTTCACTCACATAATCAGAGTTTTTTCTGGAACGGACTCGTTTTACCGTATCGCGGACAGGCAAACCTGGTATTACCCCTTTTACATCCGGGCTATTTTCACAAAAGCACTGAAACAAATCCTGTAGATGAATACTTGTAACTGCCGGCCGGGCGGCGTCATGAATAGCAACAACCTCCGGTTCATGTGACATATCTTTACAGAGCTTTTCCAGACCAATTTCAACTGACTGGCGGCGAGTTTTACCACCCGGGAAGACGAAATTACATTTTTTGGTGGGCAGAGCAGAAATAATAGTCTTAATGCGGGACTGATAATCGGGCAGAGTTAATATTCCATAAGCTGCAATCTCGTCTGTCTGCTCAAACATTCTGATAGAATGCTCTATAACCGGCTGACCATTCAACTCGACAAATTGCTTCGGCTCCTCGCCCCCGAATCGGTGTCCACTTCCAGCAGCCAGCAGTAAACCGGTAAACATACTATTCGCCTCAATACTCAATGTTACAAAAAAATACTTTTATCTAATCTTCTATGCGGCCGGCTTCGGTAAAAATCATACGACCGGCGCTCGTTTGAATCACACTGGTTACGGTCACGTTAATTGTGTCACCGACATGATTTTGGCCGTCCTCGACAACAACCATCGTCCCGTCTTCCAGGTAGCCAACCCCCTGCTCATCTTCTTCTCCTTCCTTGATGACTTCAATTTCAAACGTTTCACCGGGTATGTAAACCGGTTTTACAGCGTTGCTCAACTCGTTTATGTTGAGGACCTGAACTCCTTCAAGTTTTGCTACCTTGTTAAGGTTGAAGTCATTGGTGGCAATTTTTGCCCCCAGCTCTTCTGCCGCCGCGACAAGTTTTGAGTCTACTTCGGAAATGTGGGGATAATCGATGTCAGTAATGATAATGTCGACCGGCAAATCAGCTCGCATTCGGTTAAGAATGTCAAGACCCCGGCGCCCGCGCTCTCGTTTGAGTCGGTCGCCGCTGTCAGCCATATTCTGCATCTCTTTGATGATAAATTTGGGAACTATAAACTGTCCCTCAAGAAAACCTATCTCAATGATTTCAGCTATGCGGCCATCTATGATGACACTTGTATCAAGTAGCTTCGGAGAGATTTGAGCGGCTCGTTCCTGACTCTCCCGGATCCCCTGCTCCATTTTTTTGATATAGAGACTGCCAAGATAAAAACCAAAAAAAGTGAAAGCAAAAAGGGTGAAAACTAAGGTGGCGAGAAATGTGCCTTCAAGCTCAAACGGTGCCAGCCGGAAGTAGGTAATAGCCTGGAGAATACTCAAAATTGTCAAAATACCAAGAACAAATCCTGTAACCCCTCCAATACTACTCCCAATCAAACGACGATGTGTAACTTTCTTCAAACTCAAATCAAGTAAAGCATAGTAACAACCAACGGCGAGGCCAAGCAGACCAAGCAGAAGCGGTTGTTCCGTAAGCAGTCCAAGGAAAATACCGATAAGAACTAAAAATAATGCACCAATAAAACGAGATTTCATAATCACTCACCCGAGTAAAATAATTTTGATTATAAATATAAAACAAAAAAGCTCTATTGAAATCATTGCTGAAGCCGGGCTACCCAAAGGTGTTGGGACTCATTCTTGATTGGCCTCCGGCCAATCTCCGAGGTATATCTGGCAATAATCAGATCATCCAGGATCTATTGCCAGCTATAAATCCGTCAAACACCTTTGAGTAGCC
>PWHN01000087.1 GCA_003554945.1 bacterium | reverse complement strand
GCGCGACAAACACGGCGGGAAACCGGTAAAGGTTCGTCTGACAAAGAAAGATGTGGTGAAACATTGAACCTATCAACTATACCGGGGTATCGTACTTTAACTTTTTAAGTTATTGCGAAATATCGAAAAATATTTGGGGATAAAACCGGGAAGGGTACATAAAAAAAGCGGACCTCAGTCCGCTTGCTTACCCTTTTTTATCAACACTACTCATTATTGGATCAATTTTTGGGTAGTGATTTCAAGAGAAAATTTAATCAGATAATGGTGGATTGGATAATTTTTCTTGATTTTTAGGTTTTTTTGCTTTATATTAGTAACGTATTAAGCAAATATGGACAAAATTGCTTTATTTGGGAGTCAAAATGTCTCTAAGGGATGTAATATTACGGCAAAAACGGGAATTGGAAGAAACTAAAGCGAGGGAATATGTGAAGAGGGATATCCCGTTTGCGAACCGAGAAAAGCCGATTATTAAAGTAATTACCGGTCCAAGACGGGCGGGTAAAAGCTTTTATGCTCTGAATGAGCTGGAGTCATTCGGTTACTGTAATTTTGATGATGAGGCCCTGGTTGAACTGGACGATTATGACGAACTGGTTGCAACGATTGATCGGATTTACCAAGTGCCAAACGTGTTGTTCCTGGATGAAATACAGAATTTAGATTCATGGGAATTATTTGTTAATCGCCTGCGAAGGGCTGGGCGTAACCTCGTCATCAGCGGGAGCAATGCCCGCCTGCTCAGCCGGGAGCTGGCGACGCACCTAACCGGTCGTTACAGTAAGATTATTGTCTTTCCATTTTCTTTTTCCGAATACCTGGATTACGCTGGCAAGGAATTAACGACAGCGGACAAAAAGTCCCATTTTCAGACATACTTGCAGCAGGGGGGTTACCCCGAACCCCTGATCCACGATTTATCCCAAAAACAATACCTGGAAACATTGTTTGAATCAACGTTGTTTAAGGACATTGTCACACGTCATAACCCCCGTTACCCCGAAGCACTGGAAAAGCTGGCCTATCATCTCATTTCGAATTTTTGCAATCCAGTAGCCTACAAAACGGTTGCGGAGTTCACGGATATAGGCAGTGATCAGACTGTGCAGAAATACCTATCATACCTGGAAGAAACCTACCTTCTTTTTCAGGTGAAGCGGTTTTCTTATAAAACAAAGCAGCAGGAGCGAGCAAACAAAAAAACATATGTTATCGACAATGGACTTGTATCCACGATCGGATTTCGTTTTTCCTCCGATGTCGGGCGGTTTTACGAAAATCTTGCTGCCATTCAATTAAAAAAACAACAACTGACGGGAGAGCTGGAGTTCTTTTATTACAAAAATAATTACGAAGTTGATTTCGTAATTAAAAAAGGAACCACAGTAACCCATCTAATCCAGGTCTGTTCGGACCTGAAAAAACCGTCGACCCGCGACCGTGAAGTCCGAGGACTCCTTCACGCCCGAGAAAAACTCCAATGTAATAATTTATTGATCCTGACGGGAAATTACGAGGGGACCGAGCAGGTTGAATGGCATAACAAATCGGGAACCATTCGGTGTGTTCCTCTCTGGAAATGGCTGCTGGGAAAAGGGGTGCATAAAAACGTATCGTACGAGGACTTTACGAGGGGGACGTGAGTTGTGTCCATATAATTGTGTAAAAGAGGGATTGAAAAAACCGTCGTTCTTCGGAAGATTTCTAGAGTGATAAAAGTGACAATTTTTGGAGGTCAAATCTCGTGACATGATCTCATAAAACTTGGCCTGACCAAACTCATCCACGATTTAACACGAGATCTGGGTGTTAGATAAGTAATGAAGCCTGTTGAGGGGGGGAGTAAGTGAGCCGGGTGGGATTCGAACCCACGGCCACCGGATTAAAAGTCCGATGCTCTACCGGGCTGAGCTACCGGCTCGCCAGATAATTGACTATATATGATACATTTTTTTCCTCAGATTTAAAGGTAATTGTGGGGCAACTGCCGACAATTTTGATTTAGTATGTTATTCTTATATTTATTTGCTTGCTGGAAATCATTGTTGCAATTCTGAGTTAGTTATTCAAGGAGGGTTGTTATGCAAACTTTTTCAAAAATACTGGTTGCGATTGATCTTTCAGAGAATTGCCTGCCTGCAATTAAGGTGGCGCTTAAAATGCAGGCTGATACGGAAGCCAAATTGACTTTTTTATACGTCTTGCCGGATAAGGGGGAGGAGGTAAGCTCCTTCCGTTCGCTTTACAAGAAGGATATATCGGCCGATAAATTACTTGAAAATTTTGTTTATCCGCGAGTCGTGGACTGGCTTGAAGATATTGAAAAAGAGATTCCGGCGGAACATAAAATTGAAGCAAAGATTGGCAAGCCAGCCCAGAAAATACTGGAATATGCTCATGAGAATAACTTCGATTTAATTGCCACCGGGACACACGGGCGCAGTGGTTTTCAGCGCTGGTGGATAGGTTCAGTGGCTGAACGGGTTGTTCGCCAGGCGGAGTGTCCCGTGCTTACGATTCGTTCGAGGGGAGAAGCTACTTCACGCATAATTTCTAATTAGTTATTTTTTTGCGTAAATTTGTTGAGCGAGCGATGAAGAGCGCGGAGAGCAGGGAGCTTGGCGCGGGGTGCTTGGAACGGAGCGAAAAATCGTAATCGAAAATCAAAACTATCCCCTATCACTGGCTTATTCGTTTTCACGCCCTTTACTGATTACCGAACACCGATTACAGAATACTGATCTTCGGATGGATTGCGGGTCAAGCCCGCTGTGACGAGCGTCGGATCAAGTTTGCTGTGGCGAGCGTTGGAATGTATGGATGTATATACCGATAGCGAGTGAATTGAATGGGCGGGGGAAAACTGATAAAATTTATGGCAAGAAAAAGGCGGGGCTGTAGCTCAGTCGGGAGAGCGTCTCGTTCGCAACGAGAAGGTCACGGGTTCGAATCCCGTCAGCTCCATTAGTGCAGATGAAAGCCAAAAGCTTAAAGTTGAAAGCTCGACCCTAAGTTTCAAAAACCCGGAAACCCAAGCTCAGAAAGCAGATGTAGTCTGTAGGACCTTAAGCTGCGATGAGACCCATAAATCGCCATTAAGGTAAGCATTTGCGAGAAAATTAAGGAAAACAGTATGGATAGCTGAGGGGACAAACAGAGCTTTTGAGCGGACTTGCCTATAATTTTTTTCTTTCGATTTTATAGCCTATTTTTCTTTCAATATCTTTGAGGTCGCGGCGGTTGCGTGGCGTGACCAGGGTGTATGCGTCGCCGGTTTCACCGGAACGTCCGGTGCGGCCAATGCGGTGGGTATAAACGTCGGGCTCTTCGGGAACATCGTAATTAACAACGTGGGAGATGTGTTCGACATCGAGGCCGCGTGCAGCTACGTTGGTGGCGACGAGGATCTTAAATTTACGTCTTCGGAAGGCGGACATAGTGGCTTCGCGTGCGATTTGATCCATCCCGCCCTGCAGTCCACAGGCGTCATAGCCTTCATTTCTAAGTCGCCGGGTAAGCTTGCGGACGGTGTTTCTGGTGCGGCAGAAGACAAGAACAGACTCGACGTTGTCCTGGCCAAGGATTTTTTTCAAGACTTTTTGTTTTTGATTTTTTTTGGTTTCAACTACGTAATGTGAAATAGTCTTGGTGGGGGCCTGACGACCGACTCCAACCTTCACCGGCTCGCTGAGGATATCGTCAGCCAGTCGCTGAATTGGCTCAGGGATGGTGGCCGAGAAGAAAAGGTTTTGCCGGTCCGGCGGAAGACTATACATGATTTTTTTAATTTCAGGGAGAAAACCCATGTCGCACATACGATCAGCTTCGTCGAGAACAAAGTGTTTAACCCGCCGCAGATAGACGGTATTGCGGCCAAGGTGGTCCCGCAAGCGACCAGGACAGGCGACAAGCAGGTCGACACGACCCTCAAGTCGATCCATTTCATCATAAATATCCGTGCCGCCGTAAACGCTTTCGATATTGAATTTATCTTCAGGATTTAGCAGACGGGCCTCTTTTGTGATCTGATCGGCAAGTTCGTGGGTGGGGGCGAGCACAAGAGCGCGCGGGCTACCGTCACTGTTAGTTTCAAGCATCTGAAACAGGGGGAGCAGGAAGGCGGCGGTCTTTCCAGTCCCCGTAGGGGCAGAAGCGACGATATCGTTGCCTTCCAGTATAGTCGGAATCGTCTCTATTTGTATGGACCGCGGTTCACCAAAACCGGCCTCATCCAGACTATTTAGAAGTTGGTTATCAAGGTTAAGTTCTGCAAACGATAGTTGTTTTTTGTGGTGCCCGTTACCGTCGTCCTCAGAAGGCTCTTTACTTGTGTGTTCTTCAACAAGTTTAACATTTTGAGCGGCCAGCCCTTTTTTGGTGCTGGCGACGTCGAATTGGACTTCAGTACCTGGTTCAAGTTTTGTATCTGTTTCCAGGTTTGTAACGTGGACGAAAAGATCTTCACCCTCTGCGGGTTTGATAAAACCGTAGCCTTTACGCGGGTCGAACCATTTAACTTTACCGGTGTTGCTCATAAAAAAATTCACTTCCTGATTAGTTTGGATTTTTTGGTAGGACCGATAATTATAGCTTATTATCTTTTGTTTGGGTAGAAGAAAAGACTCTACTCACGTCATTATGGCAAGTGGGGTGGACTTGATCTGGAGAGCGTGAAGTTGAGACAGTAATCGGTAATCAGTATTCAGTATTCAGTGAAGTCAAAACCGATCACCGGTTATCGAATACCGAACTTCACATGGATTGCGGGTCAAGCCCGCAATGACGTTCGGGAGATCAAGATCAAGTTCAAGAACATGAACAAGATTATGAGAGCTTAATGAATTTGAATTGGCTTTGCGCTTTTGGCATTGAGCTTTTAGCTGAATTAACTCCCCCCTCACCTGTGTCCTCTCCCTCGGGGGGAGAGGAGAAAAAGAGAGAACGCTGTGTCCTCTCCTGTAGAGTTGGAAAGTTAAAAAGTGGAAAAGTTATAAGGTAGGGAAGTTAGGAACCGGAGTTATGGGTTAACCCCGCCCATTTTACGAATGGGCGGCCCTTTGGGCGGCCTATGCATAGGGTTCATGCATAGGTCGGGCTAGATAGAGGAGAAAAAGAGAGGTAACCGTTTAGCGCCCCCGGGGTGTTGTGGGATTGAACGTCATTGTCCGGCTTGACCGGACAATCCAGTGGCTTTGACGTTAACTTTAGACCTATTAAATTCAAAGCCGCTGGATTCCCGTTTCCACGGGAATGACGATCAAGACCTCACGGACGTTGTTACCGGGGCACCATTTGTTCCGAGAACCACAGTGAAGGCGCTAAATAATTACAAATCGAGAATGAGGTGTTCTCTTTCTCGGGTGGAGAGGAATTGGATCAAGCGGGGGCAAGAAATTAAGTCGAGGGCGGGGTGAGATTGGTTTTGTTATTACGTCAAAGTATTTTGACGTAGTTGCGGAGGGGATTAAAATAATCGGCGCTGCTGCTGGCCGAGGCGGGCTCGTGCAGTTTCCAGGTATTCTTCATCAATTTCAAAACCGACGAAATCAACTCCGACCCGGAAAGCAGCGATAGCACTGTTGCCAATGCCCAGGAAAGGGTCAAGCACCAGGTCGGTTTTATCAAGTCCGTGAAGTTTTATCGCCATTTCCGCCAGTCCCGGGGGGAAGCTGGCCGGATGGGGGCGTTGATTCTGGCGGTCCTGTATTGTTTCATAAGGAACAAACCAGGTGTTGCCGCGGCCGCGCAAATCATCGCTGTCCTGCCAGCGGGAGACGTTGGACTTGTCCTTGTAGGGGACGCCAATTGCCTTGCGGTCGAGAGTGACGTCGCCCTCTTTTGTTAGGTGGAAAAGATATTCCTGGCACTGGTTAAGAAACCGGTCGCTGTTGACCGGCTTGTAATGACCGACAGTTACGTCAACGGACTCGTCGTAGCTCTCCTGCTGGATGGCGATTGACTTGATCCAGTGGATTTCATTCTGAAGATTGAACAGATCCCGAAGCTCAAATAAAACTTCGTGGGGAACCCAGGGATCAGTTGGTTTGGAACCAAGGTTTAAAAAGATGGAGCCCTCGTCCTTTAACACCTTTTTTACCTCACAGGCCCAGTCCCGTATCCAGTCCAGATAATTCTCCCGTTCACTTGAATCATCGTAAGTATTGTAGTCGATATCGAGGTTGTAAGGGGGTGAGGTGACGACGACGTCAACACTTTTTGGTTGAAGTTCTTCGCTCATTGCTTCCAGGCAGTCGCGTTGGTAAAGTTGCGTTCGAGGTTGTTTTACCATGGGTATCGCCCTGTGAGTGTGGTTTTTGTCGTGTCCATTTTAGTGCCGGGACGGCCGCAGGTCAAGTTCGCGCGTCCAGGCCCCGCGCGGTTGTTCGTAGAGATGAATTATCTCCCGGGCGACATGGCGGGGATCGATAAAGGTGGAAGGGTCGCGGTCCGGTTGCTGTGTTCGTTTTTCTTCGCTGTCAATTTCACCATGTATATTTACGGCAACCAGGTGAACGCCGCGGTCGTAGAACTCCTCGGCGAGACTGAGTGTTAAGCCGCGCAGGGCAAACTTGGAGGCGTTAAACGCGCAATGCTCGGATTGACCCTCAACTGCTCCCGGGGCAAGAATATTAGCTATAAAGCCCCCACCGATTTCAGCCATCTTGGGAAGCAGCTCGCGGGTTAAAATAAAGGGACCGCGGCAGTTGACGTCCATGTGTTTTTCAAAAGTCTTCAGGTCAGTATCTTCAAGGGGGGCGGGCTTGTAATGGCCGGCGTTGTTGATAAGAACGGAGATGGGAGGCCATTGTTTTGGTATGGCGTCGGATATTTTCCGAAGAGTTTTTGGTTTGTGAAAGTCAATTGGCAGGGCGACACTGTCTCCAGGCTCCTGTTCGTTGAATTCATCGGCCAGCTCGTTCAGCCGGTCCATATCGCGTGCACAGAGGAGCGTGTTAAAGCCATAATTGGTAAGGGCGCGGCTGATATGTTCGCCAAGCCCGCGAGAAGCTCCGGTGATCAACGCAGTTTTATTAAACAGGGGGCAACACCTACCTTCTTGAATTAAAAGGATTTTACAACAAAATATCTTTTACGGCAAGAGCTGAGCCTGGATATAATCGGGTGAAGGCTGAATTGATGTCAGATAAAATTAGAGGTATGGTAATAAGGCATTAATGTGAAAAATTTCACCTTGCAATTGGTAAATATGTGTCTTACACTTGAAACAGTGGTAATTATAAAAATAATCTAAAAATGGACAAACTTAACTTTAATTTTTTTAGCATCTCAGGAGGAGATTATGATGGGGAGTTTTAGTGGCCGGGAAGTAGTTTTAACAGGGCTATCAATTATTACAGCTATATTTATGACCGTATTTATTGCTGGAACAGCCAATGCCGGCGCAGGCTATGGACCGCGTGGTGCCGGTTTAGGAGGAGCCGGAGTAGCATCAGTGGACGACCACATGGCGCCGAGCTGGAACCCGGCAAATCTAAGCGTGCGCGATGGAGTACAGGCGGGTTTTCACGCTGATTTTGGATTTGAAACAACGCGTGACTTCATGCACGACATTGACGCGACAATAGATGTCTTTGACGATTTTGATGATCCAGATTTTGGAAGTGATGATTTTTATGCCCGGGTTCTTGAAAACTCGAACGAGATAAGCAGACTGGTGGAAGGAGAAGACGCCGGTATAGTAGACGGTTCCAGCGGATTTAATTTTAGTTGGGACAACATCGGTGTGGGAGTTAACGTTTACGGAGAAGGGACGGCTTTCTGGGATGGAGACGGTGGGTCATTATTTCGCACGGTGATTGATGAAGTAGAAGAAGATGATGTTAGAGGGATGTTAGATGAAATAACAGATGGGGAGCTTGATGAGGAAAATCTTAAAGGTTTAGGTGAAAATGACCTTAATGATGATTTTGATGATGTCGCAGATGATATTAAAAAGGATATAAAGCAAGCGCTTGAAGATAATGAACTGGAAGATCTCAATGAGGTCATTGGTGTGGATGTTGAAGCGGACTCACTGGCCAATGAAATAGCTTACCATACTCAAGAATTAGATGATCCAGATTACAGTGAATACGCAACAGCAGATAATCTTCGGAATTTCTCCAGTAATTTCATGGGTGATATAGTGGGTTTGGCCAGTGAATATACGGATGGAAATAGCAGTGCTAGCGGTCTGAAGTTAAGCTCAAATGATGACGATGACGAGGCCAAAATAGCGGCGGAAGGATTTCTGGCACAGGAGGTTAGCTTCTCTTACGCTTATCCGGAGCCAATTTACGAGTGGGATTTTGCCGAGTTACACGCGGGCGGGAGCCTTAAAGTTATCAGTACCGAGGTAGGAACCTTCTCCTGTGCGCTGGACGATGAGGATTGTGACGTCGATCCGCTGGACAACGTTGAGGAAAGCACTGATTTCGGTATCGACGCCGGCCTGCGGATGCACATGCCGGACTACAACGCCAAGTTCGCCCTTGTCGGTAAGAACCTTAATAGCCCCAGCTTCTCTTATCCCGACGGCGAGGATACTATTAAAAAGTATCACGGCGAAGATATGGAAATGGATCCGGGTTACAGGGTAGGTTCCGAGTTTCGACCGCTTTATTTTCTCCCCACTGAGGCCCTGGGGCGAGAATGGTGGCGGATGAGTGTTGACTACGACGTCTCCTCTACGGAAACAATTTTTTCAAACTATGATCACCAGTATCTGGCCGTCGGAAACGAGTTTAACCCCGATTTTTTCTGGGCCAACTTAGCCCTGCGGGCCGGTTTTCGAGAGAACCTGGCCGAGTCCGATGCACCGCGTATATGGACGCTGGGCGCCGGGGCACGTCTGGCCGGGCTGACCCTGGACCTGGCTGTTGCAATTTCGGACGACGACGTGGAGGTAGACGGCGACGATTATCCCACAATGCTCGGCGGTAACCTGGCCCTCTCTTACCAGTTCTAACCCGGTTATTACGAAGACGAAGTTGTTTGCGTTATCCTGACTTTCTCCCTTCCCGGGGGAAGGAATTTGAGAACTGCCTTCGGCAGATTGTGCAATTTCCAGCCGCGGTAAGAAAAGACTAAGGTAGTTGTTAAAACTGGTGGCGTAGAAATATAAAGTTTTGGTTGTTAATCCCTCCTGAAGTGTATTAAAACACTGATTCTCCACATCTTTAAAATAAATTTTGCTTTCCGGTGTTGGCGGGGGTAAACTTTACTCGCAGAAAGCAATAATATTAATCCCGGGAGGCGAATTGGGATGGGAAAGAAAACCATTTTACGCAAGATGACAGGTGTGACAGTATTTGTGATGAGTATGCTGCTATTGTTAAGCAGCAGCGGTCTGGAAGCGCGCTCCGGTTTTGGGCCAAAAGGGGCAGCGATGGGAGGAGCCGGAGTAGCTTCAGTGGACGATCAGATGGCGCCAAGCTGGAACCCGGCGAACCTGGGAGCCCGGCCCGGATTCCAGGTGGGGTTACACGGCAGTGTGGGATATGAGACAACGAGAAACTTTGCCGATGATATAGACGCCACCCTGGATGTTTTTGATGATTTTGAAGGTGATTTTGGTGACGAGGACTACTACGCCGCTATCCTGGAAAATTCCGACCAGATTAAAAGGCTGATGGAAGGTGACGACGCCGGCCTAATAGGCGGTGACGGAGGAGCCAATTTAAGTATTGGAAATTTTGGTCTTGGCTTCAACAGCTACGCTGAATTGACCGGTTTTTGGGACGGTAGCGCGCAGTCGCTATTTAGAACAGCCCTGGACGATTTAAACAAGGACGAGATGCGCAAACTGGTAAACAACCTCTCCTATCGTGACGAATTGGACGAGGTAGACTTCGATCGTGAGCCCACCAACCCGGCTTACAGAGATGCCGCGACTAAAATCAAAGCAGACATCGACAGGGCTTTAGGCGATGATACGCTTGAGGACCTGTTTGGCTATGATCCTGACGTTACTACCGAACAAATCGCCAATTCAATTGCAGCACGGGTTGAAGAGATGGAGGATAAACACCCCAAGATCAGTCCTCGTAACCTGGAGAGATTTTCCAGCAACTTTATGGGGGACATAATAGGGCTGGCCAGGGATATAACCGGCGGGAGCGGTGCCAGCATCTCCAGTTCGACGATTCTTTCTGGAGATGACACCGACGCCCCGCGGGTTGCAGTTGAGGGGCTGTGGATAAACGAGTTATCTCTTTCATACGCCCTTCGGGAGCCGCTTTATGCGACTGAGTTTGGACAGTTGTATGCCGGGGGGAGTTTGAAGTATATGCAGGGAACAGTGGGCTCGGCGGCCTGTGTACTGGATGAAGATGACTGTGATATTACCTGGGATGACAACACGAACGAGAGCAGTGACTTTGGCATAGATCTTGGTTTGCGCTACGAGATACCTGATTATGCGCTCAGGTTTGGCTTAGTGGGTAAAAACCTGAACAGTCCCAGCTTCTCATACCCGGATGGCGAGTCAATTATTGAAAGACACCGGGGAGCAGATATAGAGCTGAAGCCCAGTTACAGGGCCGGTCTGGAGTTTCGTCCCCTATATTTGATGCCAACTGAAGCCCTGGGACGCGAGTGGTGGGGGATGAGCCTGGATTACGACGTCTCGGCCGTGGAGACAGTTTTTGAGAGCTACGAGCGTCAATACCTGGCCGTGGGAAATGAATTTAACCCGGACTGGTTCTTGGCCAATTTAGCCCTGCGGGCTGGGTTTCGGGATAATTTAGCGGAGTCAGATGCGCCTCGAATCTGGACACTTGGAGCCGGCGTTCGGCTTGCCGGGGCGACAGTTGACCTGGCAGTTGAGTTTTCTGATGATGACGTGGAAGTGGATGGGGACAGTATGCCGACAATGCTGGGTGCGAGCCTTGGGTTGTCTTTTCAGTTTTAGTTTAAGCTATGTCCGGGTTCAGGGCTGTAAAAAGCGATTTCCGTGATGCCGGTTGAGGGTAGGTGCTCAGCGTATGTGAGCGGTTTTAAAAACTTTCTTTTCGCGGATAGTATTAACTTTAATCTCACCGCTGTAAGTTAAGTTTTCTTCAATGTCTTGGGCAACCTGGCGAGCAAACTCGGGGAGATCTTTGTCGCTAATTTTTCGATTATCGACCCAGATTCTCAATTCGCGGCCAGCGGCCATGGCGTAAACTTTTTTAACCCCGGGCCGTTCTTTCGCCAGTTTTCGCAGGTTTTTAATTCTTTCCGAGTAGTCGGTTATATTTTCTTTACGAGCGCCGGGGCGGCTGCCTGAGATAGCATCGGCGGCAGCAACCAGGACGCTTTCAACGCTGTTAGGATCAAAATCGCCGTGATGGCTGCGCAGAGCGTTAGTAACTATTTCGTTTTCTCCAGCTTCCTCAGCCAGTTCGCCACTAATAACAGCGTGGCCGCTATCGCGCTGTCGATCGACTGCCTTACCGATGTCGTGGAGAAGACCGGCCCGTCTTGCCTGATCCGCATCGGCACCAATTTCTGCGGCCATAAGAGAACTGAGCAGGGAAACCTCCATGCTGTGGAGTAGTTGAGGTTGGCCATAGGAGGTGCGAAAACTCAAAACACCGAGCAGTTCCATCAGCTCATCAGGAACATTATCAATCGAACAGCGGCGCAATGCTTGTCTGGCCGCTTCCATCTGGTCCTGGTGAACCCGTCTCTCGTATTTTTTAACACCGTTTTCTATAAGTTCAAAATCAAATTTTTTCTGCTGAACTATGTTGTTGACAGTGCGATAGGCGATCTCTTTCTGAACCGGTTCCATATTTTTAATGACGGCTAGCTGTTTTTCATTTTCAAAACGAATATCAGAACCAATAGTTTCGATAAGTTTTTCCTGGTGTTTTTCGTAAAATTCAAGCAGCTGGTCGTAGGCGTCCTGATCGGGAAATTTCAAGGCGGCGCTGGGAACATCGGCGGGGGTGGGAATGTCACAGCGGGGAAGAATACGGTTATGGGTCCGTCGCGCGAGCCGATCAGAGTGTTTTTCAATACGTTTCTGGTAGCTTTTAGCTTTTTTATTCAGCCGTAGCTCAGCACGAGAAATAAGCTCTTGCTGAAGGTCCTCACGTATTTGTTTTCGGTCGACGCCAGCTTTCTGTTCCAGTTGCCGGCGGAACTGGCTTCTACTCTCCATTAGCCTTGTTTTAAAATTCTCCAGCTCGGAGCGGGTTTCCTGCAGTTGCTGCTCTGTGTTTTGTGCCAGCTCGCGCCGGTGTTCAAGCCTTTCGTTCAGTTCCTCAATCCGTTCCTCAAGTTCCTCTCCATCAGTCTTCAGTGTAGCTATACGGTCTTCGATAGAGGCACGGAAGGCATCTACTTTTTGGCGTCGACGTTCTATTTCATCTGCTGTTTCGCCTGAATCAATATCCCGGCGAGCTTTACGGAGAATCTTTTCTGCCTGCTGTTGGGCTTTGTTTCGTTTTAGCCGGGAGTAGAGTTTGTGGCAGAGAAAACCGGCTAGCAATCCACCGGCAATCAATATAATCAGCGTTGGTATATTCATAGTGTCACCAAAAAAGGTAGTATAGCGGTCCGTTTATTCAGCGCACTTCCCGTGCTTGAACGTAATAGAGGCGAAAAGAGCAAAAGAAGTTTATTCGTCTTCGGAACTTTCGCCGCTGAGGCGTCGCTCGCGTTCCTCCTGGAGCTTCCGGCTCCCTTCCTCGAAAGCAGTTTTCAGCGCCTCGAGCTCCTCGTGGACACGCTTTTGTCCGCTTTCTACGGCGCGGTTTGTAAGTTCATTTATTTCACCGCGCAAACCATAGATTCGTTCTTTAAGGTCTCGGCCTTTGTTATCGACCGTATCGCGTGTCATTTCTCCCAGCTCCATTATTCGTTCACGGGTCTTTTCCCCGGATTCTGGTGCAAAAAGCAGCCCCAGTGCTGCTCCTATAGCAGTACCGGTTAAAAAAGCTTTAAAAACTCCACCGTCTTTACTCATCTTGATCTCCCTCCTTTTGTCTGTTTTTTGATCGAAAATCAGAGACATACTTAAACAGGCTAAGTGCCATGCCAGCAAGGCCGGCTCCTGAAAAGTTATCGGGCGATAATGTGCGCCGCCAGCGGTCAATTATATTTTCAAGTCGTTCGCGGCTATTTTCAACAGTGTTCAGCAAATGTCCAACTTCATCTGATGTTTTAGTGACTTTTTCCTCAATTTCGGAGCTAACTTTCTCAAGGTTATGGACAATACGTTCGGCTTCACGGAGAAGCGGTTGTCCCTCTTCGGTAAGCATCATAAAAAAGCGTCCGATTTCACGGGAAGCCAGCCAGAGGCGAAAAATTAAAAGCCAGAGGGCAAGAGTGATTAAAAATAGAAAAACTGTTATCGCGATTTCAAAAGGTTCCACGATTAAAACTCCTTTCGACAGTTATTATTGGTAACTACTCACCTTATCTTTCCCCCCTTGAAGGGGGGAAACACAAAGGGGGGTGAAAACGGTTTTTAAGACCTTTTTCCCCCTCACCCTGGCCCTCTCCCTCCAGGGGAGAGGGGATAAATGAGTAGTTACTATTATTTAGTGCAGTCTAAAAAGACTTTTTGGGTAAATTTTAGTCCTCAGAAGGTTCTAAAACCCCGTTTTCCCCCATCTAAATTTTCCCCCTTCAGGGGGAAGATTTAGATGGGACTTATTATTAATTCAAACACAGTAAGTATAACAGATATCGCGAGGAATTTATTCGGCTTTATTTGATGCTTTAGAAAAGTCGTATTCGGCGTTAAGCTCGACAAATACGGAGTTAAAAATAGCATTGACGGGACACTCGGGCACACAGGTTGCACACTCAATACATTCCTCGGGATTAACGTAATACTGGTCGTCTTCTGGAGTAGAGTAAATACATTTGACGGGGCATACATCAAGGCAGGCCCCACATTTTGTACACTTGTCAGTTATGATATATGACATTTTCGTTCCTCCAGGTCAGATCTACACAAAATCTTGCCAAACTCTTCAATTAAAGTCTATATATTTTTCTCGGAAAATTAAAGGGAAAAGGCTCTTTCGAAATCCTTACTCCGAAAAGCTTTCCCCCCTTGAAGGTGAAAAACAAAGGGGGGCGAAAAGATAGATTGCCGGGACAAGTTGTGTTATGCCGAACTTGCTCCAGCCCCGGTAAAGACGAGGGGAGAGTTTTTGGTGGAGACTCATCATCTACTTTAATTGACGCAGTCGCTGGACGTAGAATTGATAGCCGGCGAAGTTAAATTCACGTGTATTTTCCAAATCCTCCTGGATAGAATTCAAGCAGGATATCGGATTTTCATTTTCTGAGTGGAAGTCTTCAATGGAGGTAGAATTTTCCAGCAATGTACGGGCTATATCTCGATGAATAAAATTGATTTCACGAGTAAGTGAGCTAATCGCCATTTCCTCCCAGTGGTCGTGAGAACGCTGGTGAATCAACCGGCCCAGAATCCAGTCAATATTAAGTAGAGAGCCGAGCTCAAAATAAAATTGAGCGATCTCATCGACAGGTTTTTCCTCCTGGTTGGCCAGAAAAATCACATCCAGGTCAGGAATTAAGTAGTAGAGATCAGCTAAGGTGGTAACAAAAGTTTCATCTGCACCGAGTTTTTTCCAGCGCTCTTTTTTTTCGTTGATTCTTTGTAGACGTGAACCGGAGAGCTGAGAATGAATCTTCCGCCGCTGTTTTTCAAGCTGTGGTGCGGCCATCTGTTCAAATTCGGCCGGCGAATAATGGCGGTGGAAACTGTTGTGGAGCCAGCCAGCTACAGTATCAAGTCGGACGAGTATTTTCCACCAGGTTTGATAAAATATTTCAGCTTCTAACTCTTCTTCCAGTTGGCTGAGAGTCGAGAAAAGGTGAGAAGCGCCGGTGAGTCTTTCACTGACAAGAAACCAGCGTGTTAATTCAGTAATTTCAGCCCCGGTTTCCTCGCTCAATCGGAAGAAAAAGGTAAGCCCGCAGGTGTCAACGAGATGATTCACCAGCTCAGTTAAGGCAATTTCTTTTTTTAGCGGGTGGTTGTTCATTCCCTGCGGGAATTCCTCAACCAGCTTATCCGGGAAATAGCTGTGCAGGAAGGGCTTTATGAGCCAGTCTTCAGACCAATCTTCGGCAGACAGGTGCTGCCGCAGGGCCATTTTTGCATAACTGAGCATGACAGCTATTTCAGGTCTTACCATACCCCGGCCCGCCTGAAGCCGTTCCAGCATTTCACTTTCGTAAGGTAGGTCTTCTACCTCACGATCCAGCTTAACATCCCTTTCGAGCTGTTTCAGGAGGTGTCTGTAGTCATCGAGCCGTAGCTCAGAGTTGTGCGTTTCTAGACTAATCGCCCCCGACTGGGAGTAATTGTTGGCAGTGACAAAATCAACGAGCAGTTCATCCAGGCTTTTAAGTACATCGACCCTCTGTGCGGGGTCAAGTTCGTTTCGTCGGATACTTTCCTGGAGTAAAATTTTGATATTCACCTCGTGGTCGGACATATCGACGCCACCGCTGTTGTCAATTGCGTCAGTATTGAGGCGGATGCCATTGCGTGCCAGTTCGATCCGTCCCCTCTGCGTTATGCCCAGGTTCCCCCCCTCGCCAATAACGTCGGCATTCACTTGATCGGCATCAACCCGGCAGTTATCGTTAGTTGGGTCGCCGGCGTCCGAATGGGCCTCCCCGGAAGCCTTGATGTAAGTTCCAATCCCGCCGTTAAAAAGAAGATCTACGTCAAGCTTCAAAAGGGCTTTAATGACTTCCTCCGGCGTTGGTTCGTCAGTTTCTATATTCAGCATCTGGCGGCTTTTCTCTGGTAGATCTATCGTGCGGACGTCGCGTCTGAAAACACCGCCGCCGTCGCTAATCAAAGATTTATCGTATTTGTCCCAGTCGGCTTCCTCTGCATAAAGTCGTTTTCGTTCCTCAAACGAGGTGTCGGGATCGGGACCGGGGTCAAGGAATATGAACCGGTGATTGAAGGACCCGAGAAGCCTAATTTTGTCGGAGAGCAGCATACCGTTTCCAAACACATCACCACTCATATCTCCAATTCCCGCAACAGAGAAAGGCTGTTCAATATCTTTCCCGAGTTCTTGAAAATGGCGTTCGACGCAGACCCAGGTACCTTTCGCAGTGATACCCTGTTCTTTATGGTTGTAGCCCGTTTCACCACCGGTGGCGAAAGCGTCGTCAAGCCAGAACCCGTAGTCTTGTGAAACAGAATTAGCAAGGTCGGAGAACTGAGCGGTGCCCTTGTCAGCGGCGACAACAAGGTAAGGATCGGGGTCATCGTAGCAGACAACGTCTTCCGGGGCTACCGGCTCCTCATCGACAAGATTGTCGGTCAAATCAAGCATTCCACGCATAAAATTTTTGTATTTTTGACGAGCCTGTTCCGCCAAAGATTTTTCGTCCTCAATGTGTTCCTGCTTGATAATAAAACCGCCCTTGGCGCCGCCCGGGACTATTAGCGAATTTTTAACTTTTTGGGTTTTTACGAGATCGAGGACCTCGGTCCGATAATCGTCCCGCCGGTCACTCCAGCGAATCCCCCCCCGGGCAATTTTGTCGTGCCTAAGATGAATGGCTTCCATTTCAGTGGAATAGACATAAAACTCGTAAAGCGGGCGAGGATCGGGCATATCCTGTACTTTAGCACTTTCAATTTTAATACTGATATAGGGTTTACTGCAGTTTTCCTGGTAGTAGTTGGTGCGTACTGTCGATTTGATCAAGTTGAGCAGTGAGCGAAGAATATAATCATCGTTGCGATCTTCTATATTCTCCAGCAGTTTCAAGATGGATTTTTCCTGTGCTTTAAGTTCCTGTTTTCGGTGGTCATCAGGTTCATCGGGATCAAATTTTATTTCAAAATACCGAAAGAGAAGTTCAGATATGTGTAGGAATTTAACAAGTGTGCGGTTAATAGATTCCAGTTTAACGGTAGGGTTTATCTGGTGAAAATAGTTTTTATAGAGTCGAAAAAGGTTGACGGCCCGGGGAGCAAGCCCACGGCGGGCGACAAGTTCGTTAACGATATCATCGCGGTAGTAGCCGCGGTAAACCCCGTCTATACTTTCGATGAGCAGTTGGCGCCGGCGTTCGAAAGAAACAGGAGATTGGGGGGGTTCCTCAATTATGAATAGATAGAGGTAGAGGCGCTCGCCGTTAACTTTTAGCTGGAAGGTCGATTGTTCCATAATTTGAAGGCCGTGATTGGAGAGTAGAGGCATTATTTCGTTGAGTTTAATATGTCTGTTGCTGTAGAAAATCAGGCGGCTTGTATTTTCATCCTTTTCGTTTGGGAGTAGATCAATTTGTGGTGATGGAGTCTCTCCGTCGAGTAATTTTTCGACGTTGACGATATCTTTTAAAGCGAAATGGGGTGAGATAAGAGCTTTGTATTCATCAGGGAAAGCACTGCCGTATTTTTCGATCAGTAAGCTTCTCTGCTGTGGTTCATACTTATTCTTTAGCAGTTCGATGAGTCGATCCTTCCAGGAACGGATTTGTGTGCGCAGTTTTTCTTCAAGTTCCTCAAAACTGCAAGTTTTTGGACTCCGCCGGTCGGTGTGCAGATAATAGTGTAACTGGACAAAATCAGACTCACCAAAAGCAACCCTGTAATCGAGAGCGGCGGGTTCAAATTCAGTCTGTAATTCAGACTCTATTTGAGAGCTAACCTGTTCACTGTATCTCTCCCGTGGGATAATGATCATGATGGTTAATCCCTGTCGATAGGCGTCGGGACGAGCGCGCAGCTTAAACCCAGTTTCACCGTAAGCTTCGATCACGGCATGGATGTCGTCGCTGAGCTCATCCATCGAGGAAGAAAAAAGCACATGTTTTGGCATATTGTTAAAAATGTTGTAAAAATCTCTGTAGAGACTTGTGTGTCGGCTTATTTTCTCACGCTGAACCATGTCCTGAAATTTCTTGCGAAGCAGCGGTATATTGACCGCCGGTTCGTTGAGCACACGATCTGTAAAAAGACCGACAAATTGGAATTCTCCGATTATCTCCCCGTCCGAATCAAGGTTTTTAACAGTTACATGGTCAAGTTGCTCGCGACGGTAAACCAGGCTTTCCACTTCTGTTTTTTTAACAGTGAGGATCATGCGCGAGGTAACACGCTCCTGGACGCGATAATCCAGTTTAGTAACAGGTATTTGATCCGGATAGTCTTTAAACCGGTCGGTTTGCAGAATACCAAGGTTGCTCTGGCCAACAGTTTTTAGAAGTTCGCAACCGTTTTCATCACACTCAAGCCCATATTCCCGGTAACCGAGGAAAACAAAATTTTCATCGACAAGATAATTGATTAAACGTTTGGCTTCAAGTAGAAGTTCTTCTTGATCGGGTAAAATTTCTCGGTATGAAGAAAGCTTGTCAGAGACAATTTCAGCGTTCTCTATCATCGATTCAAAGTCAGAAACAGCCAGCCTGATGTCAGTTAGTATTTCCTGTATCAGACGCTCAAGTTCCCGAATTTCATCTTTGTTTAATCGATTAAGCTGGACGTGAACGAGCAGAAGCGCATCTTCGTCCTCCGATGGAACCAGCTCAGTCAACTGATCGTTTTCATAGGTGTAATCAAAACTCTCGTAAAATAAAGTTTGTACTTCAACTTTTTCGCGGGCGAGATTTCCATGTATTGAGTCGATTACGAAGGGCAGGTTTGGGCAGACAAGATTCAGGATTGTATAGGACGAGGTTAACTGTGTATCTTCGATATCAGGGTTTATTATCTTTAACCGGTCGGAAGGATCGGCCGCGTAAGCAGTGATTTCAGAACGTATGAAATCGAGTAGATTGACAAAATCACCGGCGGAGTAATGCTGCAAAAATTCCCGGGACAGATGCTTAAAGGCAGATTCTTTCAACAGATTGAGATGTTTGAACGGGTATTCGGAATATTTATTTTCGAGAATTTTTTCAACTTGGTTGAGCAAAGGACGGCTGCCGGTGGGTTTGTCGTCTGAGTGAAGGGGGAAAACTTCAATATTTTCCATGTGTTCTGCCTCCAGGGGAAAATTTGATTTTACTTTCACCTAAAAACAAGTCTACGTGTAAAGAGGTGGTGGAGTCAAGATGTATAGGGGCAAAAACCAACCAATAATTATTTTGACTTAATCCGTTTTTTATCTACAAATTCTGAAGATTACTAAAGTTTGGCGTTTGTTAAGCAAGATAGTCTATATCTTATTTTCTTATTCTACCGCGCTCCCAATCGGTGGTGTGAGGAGGAGTGAATTTACGCTATTCCGAAAAACACCTGCAGGTAGCTCCCTGTATGCTCGATTGAGTGCGCGATCCTAAAAACGGGTAACCACAAAACATTAGTAAAGATCAAAAAAAAGTTGAAATTCAGTTGCGGATGTATTATATTATAGGTGAAATAAGTAAAGTGACATGGATTGTCATTAATTTACTCAAGGATGGGTTAAAGTGCAAATTCAATCCGCGGTTACGGCTAATCTTCCTACAAGCGACTATTCTTCAGCCATCGCTGTGCAGGGTAATAATATCGGAGGGGATGATTCTGCCGCGGAGCCGGAACAGATTTTAGGAGATGATGTCATATCGGAGACTGGCCGGGGTGAAACCGGGCAAGAACAGAATGTGGCTAATGAAGAAGTAAGCGAAGAAGGCCCGCGTGAGTTAACGGAAGAAGAGGAGCAAGAAGTTAGGGAATTGGAACAGATTGATAGGCAGGTAAGGGAGCACGAGCAAGCGCACGTTGCCGCCGGTGGGCGTCACGTTCGCGGTGGTCCTACTTACGAATATGTCGAAGGGCCGGATGGCCAGCGCTACGCCGTGGCGGGTTCGGTATCGCTTGATACAAGTGAAGAGGGCGACCCGGAGGAAACTGTTCAAAAGATGCGGGAGGTTAGACAGGCAGCGCTGGCTCCCGCCGACCCGTCGCCCGCAGACCACCGCATCGCGCAGCAGGCGAATCAGACAAAGATGCAGGCCCGGATGGAAAAACAACAGGAAGAGCAGGAAGAAGAGGCGGAGGGAGCAGGAGGACCTCAAACGATAGAAGATTTTGCCAGCCAGCGCGGCGGACTTGAGGACGGGGGAGAAGACCCGGAAGAAGTTTCCGAAGGCACAACGGGGGTAGAAAACAGCGGTATAAATCTCTCACAAATATTTAATCCAGACTCAATCAATCAGTCCCCCGAGGCGGCGATGAATTTACTGGTTTAATATTTTTATAATCACGACTAACCTTCGGCGTCATAATTAGAATGATGTCCCGTTTTTTCCTCTCTTATTTGTCCCGTCATATTTGACTCCTTTTCGTCACGTTCCTCTGCCATGGTATAGGTTAAGGTGGGATCCTCATCACAGCGGGATACGTCACCCTCCAGCACTTCATCAATATGTTCGCGTGCTCTTTCCATGGCCTGTTTGGTTGACTGATGAAGAGTTTTTTGGGCGATAAAAATCTTATCTCGTCCGATCACTTCAGTGGCGCTGGATTCATCAAGGATTTTTCGTATGTGTGGTGTTGCGCCGCAGACCATTAGTGTTCGGTTGCTACTGCGCAGGAAGCGAGCCAGGTCTTTCAGGGCCTGAGCCGCGGTCAAATCAAGATTCATCGCATTTTTTAAGCGTAGAATTATAACTCGTAACTCGGGCGAATCCTCGCATAAATTTTTCACACGAGATTTAATTGGCTGCGCGGAACCAAAGAAGGCCTCGCCGGTTATGTCTACAAAGGCAATTTGTGGATAAATACGTTCGGTAGAAGCGTGGATTGTTTTGAGCGAACCGTCCTGGCCGATAATAAATTCTTTCATGTCAGGGCGGGTAGCCTTACGCATGTGAAGCATGAGAGAAACAACTATGCCCAGGTAAATGGCCTGATCAAGTTGTAGCAGGAGAACCGAGAGAATAGTGCCGGCGAAGACGATACGATCCCGCCGGGTTGTAGTTAGCATCTGATGGATACGTTTCCAATCAGGGATGTGATAGGCGATCACAACGATTAAGCCGGCCAGCAGGGGCTGGGGTATGTAATAGAGAATAGGAACGAAGAGAGCCACCAGGACAAGCATGCTGATGCCAGTGATTACACCGGCAAAACGGGTGCGAGCGCCGGCGTTGTAATTTAAAAAAGAGTTAGTAAAAGAGCCTGAGACGGGAAATCCCCTGAAAATACCTGCGCCAATGTTGGCCATCCCCTGCCCGAGAAGTTCCTGGTTTTCATCAAGCTCCTCGCCGGCCGCTTCGGCCAGGCTGCCGGCAACGGAAAGAGCCTGTACGGAGCCCAGCAAGGCCAGTGCAAGAGCCGGCGCAAAAAGTGCTGATAACAGGTCGGTGCCTGCCGGTTCAGGTGGGAAATCAGGTAACCTGAAGGTCAAGTCTCCTACCACTTCAACCTGGGTGTCCAGTCCAAAAAAGTAGGAAATTGCTGAACCGGCCAGGGCTACTAATAAAATCGCCGGTAAGTTTTGATTGATTTTTTTTAAGACAACAACCCCCAGGATAGCGCCAGCGGCCAGGGTAACCGGTATGATGGGAAAACGGGGAGAATAGATAAAACCGACTAAATATTCAAGAAAGCGCGAGAAAAAGAAAGGAGATTTTTCTGCTTCCAGCTCAAAAATAGTGGCAACTTGATCTCCAATTATGACAAAAGCACTACCGCAGATAAAACCATGAATTACAGACAGAGAGACGAAACGTGATAAGTTGCCTATTTTTAGTAAAGCAAATGAGATTTGTATTAAACCGACAAGAAAGGCAAGGTACATGGCGATAAGAACCGGGGGATAATTCAGGTGGCGGACACCAATCAAGACACCGCCGACGACAATTGCGTAGGTCCCCGAAGGAGCGGTTATGTGGTAGGGCGAGTCGCCAAAAATAGAACCAAAGGCCGCACCGGCACCGCCGGCATAAATACCGTGAACGGGTGGTAAACCGGCAATGATCGCGTAGGCTATCTTTTGTGGGATGGCCAGCAGAGATACAGTAAGCCCGGCCAAAAAATCATCTTTAAGCTTATCAAGACTATAGTTTTTAACAGTCTCCCAGGCCGGAAATCCGGGCTGGTTACGTTTGAGTTGTTTAAGAGGCATAGATACCAGTCACTCCCACATTGACTGCTCTTTCTGGAGCATGATTGCTGGATTCTGAACTTAAATTGGGTTGCGGAGCGAAGTCCGCAATAACGAACTCCACTAACCGTCATTCCGGGGGGACCCGGAATCCATGTTGAATTTCCGGACGATCTTTAATTCAAAACCATCCCCTCTTTCCTTTTCCCCCCTTGAAGGGGGGAAAGACAAAGGGGGGTGAAAACATGGATTGCGGATCGGAGTCCGCATTGACGAGCTTTATGTCAAGAAACGTCGTCTTGTACTGGTTTGAAGCCAGTAATGGCAAACTTTTTGAGAAATTATGAGTGCTGAAATTTGCCGATTTTATCTATATAATTATAACATCGATGCTGGCTGATTTATTCTTAAAATGTATTAGTGGCATTTCGGATAGATCCGGTGGCTACTCAAAGATTTTAACAGAGCCAAAGGAAAACTTAGTTTGGAAGGAATGCTAATGCAAGACAAAAAAGAAGAATTGCGTAAAGAAATTATTGCCCGACGACGCCAATTGTCGCCAGATTATCGGCAATCTAAAAACGAAGCTCTGGTTGATAAACTGGTTAGCTTAAAGCCGGTGAAAAGAGCCGATCAGATTTTACTCTACTGGCCGACAGGCGGGGAGATAAGTCCACTTGGTTTGATGGAGGCACCGGCGGCCAAGAGTAAACAATATATTTTTCCCCGAGTTGAGGGGAATAAATTAGGCCTGTATGAAGTACAAAATTCCAGCGCTCAGATGACTCGGGGTACTTATGAATTGTTGGAACCCGACCCGGAGCTATGTTCTCCGGTGAAACCGCAGGATGTGGATGTAATAATAACGCCGGGTATTGCGTTTGATCGTCAACGATACAGGCTTGGCCGAGGCGGCGGTTACTACGACCGCCTTTTGCCCGGTGTTTTTGGGAGTTACTCGATTGGAGTTGGTTATCAATTTCAACTTCTCGAGAGCATACCGCGTGAGGAGCATGATCAGCCGGTGGATCGTGTTGTAGTAGCTTGAATTTTTGTATACAAAAACGTATACTACTAATCTATGTTTGGTCCGGAGCATAATGGAATTGACGCCGAGGTGGCGGAACTGGCAGACGCGCAGGGTTCAGGACTCTGTGGGCTAACGCCCGTGCGGGTTCGACTCCCGCCCTCGGCATTTATAATCGACCTCCCCGTCTGTAGGCCAGCCAAACCGATGAATTTTCCCGCCGGCTCTACCCAGGTAAAGGCTGGGAAGCTGGTTGTCCTGAGAATAATTTTGATTAAAAAAATATAAGTGAGGTATATCTGATGAGTAGTAAAAAATTAGAAGGAAAAATAGAACGACACGAAAAAGGCTATGGATTTTTTATCCCCGATCGTGACGACCTGGAAGACATATTTATCCCGCCGGGCCGTCTACGCAGCGCTATAACAGGTGACCGTGTGTTAGTTCGTTATACCGCCAGTGGCCGGGGAAAAAATCCGGTCGGAGAAGTATTGAGCGTTCTTGAACGAGATGTAAAAAAGATTGTAGGCACGTTGAGAATTAGCCGTGACGGCTCGGTTGTTATTCCTGACTCAGTAAGGTTAGGCCGGACCGTGCGTGTGCCCGATCAATCGGGGAGTTCACGCGTTCAAGACGGTGATCTTGTAGAAGTAGAGATAGAAAACTATCAACCGCTTGAAGGTGTCATAATCGACGTTCTGGGCGAGCGAGGCGATCCTAAATCTGAAGAGAAACTACTGTTAAAGAAATATGGGCTCAACCCGGATTTTCCGGTCGAAGTAGAAAAAGAGGCGGAAAAGTTATCCGACCGGCCCCAGCCGGAAACTATTCAAGCACGAACTGATTTGCGTGACCTGGAAGTATTAACCATCGACCCGGTTGATGCAAAGGACCTTGATGATGCCGTCTCAGTAAACGTAACCGGCGGCGGTAATTTTAGAATCGGGGTACATATAACAGATGTCAGCCACTATATTAAAGAGGGGAGTAACCTGGACGCGGAAGCTCGTCGACGTGCCACCAGCACTTATCTTGCCGACCGGGTTATACCGATGTTCCCCAAAAGTTTTTCAAACGGAATTGGTAGTCTCGGCGGAGAAACGGAAAGACTGGTCCTGTCGGTGTTTTTAATTGTCAAACCCTCCGGCAAGGTGATTGAATACGAGTTTGAGGAGAGTGTAATTGATGTTGACGCCTGTCTCAGCTACCAGCAGGTTGACGCTTATCTGGACACGGGCGAAGTAAAACCACCGCTTGACCGCGTTGCTGATTCAATTGATACGATGGTTACTATTTCACATCGCATGCGCGCTCGTAGAATGGATAGGGGGAGTCTGAACTTCGATCTGCCCGAAGTACGTCTTGAGTGTCATGAAGGCGAGGTTAAAGAGATAATTCCGGTCGAACATACACTGTCCCACCAGTTGATTGAAGAGTTTATGATTGCTGCTAACGAGGCGGTTGCACGGTATTTAACCAATCGAAATATTCCGATGCTCTACCGTGTACACGAACCGCCGCCTGAAGAAGACGTTGAAGCTTTTGCCCGTTTTGTACAGGGGCTGGGTTACAGTGTTGATACGGAGGGGGATATATCACCGGCGGATTTTCAGCGTGTGCTTGATCAAGCAGAAGGCGAACGGGAAGAAAAAGTTATTTCGTGGAACATGCTTCGTTCGTTGAGCAAGGCCCGCTATTCACCTAAAAACTTCGGTCACTTCGGTCTTGCCTCGGAATGTTACTGTCACTTCACCTCGCCGATCAGACGTTATCCGGACCTGGTTATTCACCGTCTGCTGAAAGAGGTTATTGACGGCAGCGGAATGTCGGACAGTAAACGTAACTCCTGGAGCAAACGTCTACCAGAGCTTGCCGAATACACAACTGAAATGGAGATTAACGCGACAGATGCGGAACGTGAGTCTGTTGACGTCAAACTGCTGCAGCACATGGAAGATGCTGTGGGTGAAGAACGAGAGGTTTATATTACCTCGATTATGGGTTTTGGTTGTTTCGCTCAACTGGAGAATACCCTGGAAGGTCTGCTGCACGTCTCCAGCCTGAATGATTATTACGTTTACAATGAGTCGGACTTTTCACTTATTGGTGAGAGGACCGGGCATGTCCTGCGCATTGGAGACCGGTTGCGGGTTAAAATTGCCCGTGTAGACATTCCCAGCCGAGAATTAGATTTTGAGCTTGTCGAAGTGCTGGAGGACAAAAATGGGTAAGGAGCTTGCCCGAAACCGGAAGGCTTATCACGATTACGAGTTTGAAGATTATTTTGAAGCTGGAATTGTTTTGAGAGGTACAGAGGTAAAAGCGCTACGTGAAGGGCGAGGTAATCTACAGGAAGCTTTTGGAGTAATTCGAGACGGCGAGGCTTTTGTGATTGGGATGCACATTGGTCCTTACAGTAATGCGCCGGCTGAAAGACAGCATGACCCTGAACGTTCCCGAAAACTGCTGTTAAAAAAACGTGAAATCAAGGAACTGTCCGGTAAAATTTCTCGTCGCGGTTACAGTCTTATTCCGCTTCAGGTTTATTTGAACAAAAGAAACTGGGTAAAGTTACGTCTTGGTCTGGGTAAGGGTTTGAAAAAGTGGGACAAGCGGCGCAAAAAGAAAGAAAAGGACGTCAAAAGACGTCTGCGCCAGCAATACAGTGCTAAAATCAGGTAAAATTTTTACTCTGGCTCTTGTTTTTACTGCACCTGTAATTAGTTCAGAACCTTCCAACAACTTTGTCATTGCGGGCTTCGACCCGCAAGCCATTTTGAAGTTAACATAGATTCCGGGTCTGCGGTCACTACGTTCCCTTGCCCGGAATGACGTTGGAAGTTTTTGTAATTAGACCCTCTCCGAAAAGGGTTAAACATCTCCTCCACCTTGAGGGGGGAGGATTAAGGTGGGGGTGAAAAGGCCTCGTAGAGGCCGAACAACGGTTGTGACGTTTTATCCCCCTCACCCTAGCCCTCTCCCTCTGGGGGAGAGGGGACTTTTCGGAGAGGCTCTAATTAGTCATAACGGGGAATAAATGTTAAAATAAGGCAGTTAAGAAAGTTGCAGGAAAACTAAAAAGACAATTAAAATAAAGGGGGCGACCTGGATTCGACGTAATGCCGAAGAGAGAAAGGGCATGTCGGGGTTGACCTGTTCACCCCGTTAGAAAAGAGCAGGCTTTTGTTCATTTGCCGAACAACCTATGGCTATGGCGGCCTAACACAGTCGCCACTCCGCACTGATTAGTGCGGGGCTTCGCCCGGCAGCCTTCCCTGTGGGAACCGGTAGCGGAGTAACGGAAGCAGGGGTTCGCCGGCGTTTCCCTTCCGCCGTCGGTTGAACTATTAAGGGAGGTGCGGCAGGTGCAGGCTCCCGCTCGCTGGGAGGCACCTGTTAAGCTTTAAACAGTGAGCTAAGCATGTAGGCCTTTCTATCCGAGGCATTGCGGACGCGGGTTCGATTCCCGCCGCCTCCATTTTTCTTTCTTAACCACCTGAGCAAAAATCTCGAAACTTAAAGCAGAGGTGCAGCATTGTAGCTGCTCATGTTCAAACATTAATCTATCATAAACCAGACCGGACGAGGCTCAGTGCTCAGGGCTGGAATGAAACGGGAGGATAAGTTTTGCGAAAAAAAATCATTAAAGCTTCAGTCTTTTTGCTGATTTTGATAATAACAACCAGCCCTCTTTACGCGGAAAATATTGGCCTGGTTGATGTTGAAGGAAGGTTATTAAACGAGGTATCCGCCTGGCAGAGTGAGGGCTCTGTGCTGCTTGACTTGAGAGATTTATTTTTCTCTCTTGGTTTTGACGTTAGCTGGCAAGAAGAGACGCAGCGACTTGAAGTTGATGCCGGCGAAGATGAGTATAAATTCCGTCCTGGTAAAAGTCTTGTAGCTGTTAACGGCGAAAATTTAGTGCCTTTCGATCCTCCCCATTTGCATCAAGAAAGGTTATATTTAGAGGTAAACGCGGTAGAAAATTTTATGACCGAAGAACTGGGAAAAAACACAACCTGGAACCCTTCCCGCAGTCAACTTCAACTGGTTGAAGCCGATGAGAGCGAACCGGTAGATGCGGATGAAAGAAGCGCTGATCCTGTTGCCGATTTCTTAGGTGAAATGGATGATGAGGAACGTGCCGAAGGGGAGCTGCTGGTAGTTATTGATCCCGGCCACGGAGGCCGTGACCCGGGAGCTATCGGACCTAACGGCTTGATGGAGAAAGAGGTTGCTCTGGATATATCTCACCGCCTTGCTGATAGAATCGAGAGTGAGTATGAACAGATAGAGACCCATTTAACTCGCGAAGAAGACGTTTTTGTTTCGCTGGAAGACCGCACCCGAATTGCTAACGAATTAAATGCCGACATGTTCATCTCCATCCACGCGAACGGTCACCACTCACAGTATGCTCGTGGTTTTGAAGTTTTCACCTTGAGTGGCGAGGCTTCAGACCCCTCCGCTGAGGAACTTGCTGAGACTGAAAATAGCGTTCTTAAATACGAGGGCTACGATGCTGATGAGCTTGACGACGTGGCCTGGATTCTGCACCAGCTTCGCGCTACTGTTCATACCCGGGACAGCCAGGACCTGGCCCGTCAGATGGTTGACCTGATGGAAGATAAATTACCCGTCCCCAACCGCGGCGTCAAACAGGCCCCGCTCTGGGTTTTAAAAGACGCCCAGATGCCGGCTGTCCTGGTAGAAGCCGGCTTCCTCTCAAATCCGCAGGAAGAGCGTCGTTTGCAAAGCAGTGATTACCAGGAATCTGTTGTCGAAGCAATAGCAAAAACAGTTTACCACTATCTTGAAAACAACCACTAAATTAACTTTTGGAAGCTCTCGTTCAGCAGTGAACGGATGAGGTAATACCGCCATTCTTAGAATTGGCGTACCTTTGGCTTATTAATTTGTCAGGTTAAAAATTTCTGGAGATTGATTTTATGAAAAAAATAGCAATTGTGACTGCGTCAGTTGTCTTTCTTTTGATTGTGGTGGGTCTGGTCCTTTTTTGGTCCATTGAACCGGATCCGGAACCCGAACTGGAGCCGGTGCCGGAGGAGGAGGTTACGCTATATTATCTAAACGAGAGGGAACATAACCTGGAAGCCGTGCAGAAAAAATTACCGGAAACTGAAAGCCGTGCTCGCCGGGTCCATCAGATAGTTGATGAATTAAAAAGTTCTCCTGACGAAGCGGAACTAAGCACCCTTCTACCTGAAGATTTAGAGCTTTATTCGGTCTTTTTTGAAGGCCAAACGGTTTACCTGGATTTTAACGATGCTCTGATTGGCGCTGCCGAAGGGACTACGGGGGAGTTCTTGTTTCTACATTCAATAGTTAATTCAGTGATTGACAATTTGCCCGAGGAGCAGAAGCTGGTGCAGTTTCTTGTTGATGGTGAGATGCGAAAGACGATCGGCCCTTATGGTGAAGAAAGTGGTCACATTGGAGTAAAGTATCCGCTTGGACCAGAATGGGATATAGTCGAGTAATATTAGTCCTGGCGATGCTCTTTTTCGCCGGGGCATTATTATATTATTTTACCGCTGCTCCTTTAACAGACAATAATACAACGGACGAAGTAGCTGTGGAGCATCTGCTGGAAGAGTTCGAACTAATTGAAAACGTAGGGCCGGATAAACGCTGGGTGTTATTTTCTCCCCGGGCTTATAGAAGTGACAACAGGGTTAATTTGCAAAATCCGGAAATTCAATACATCGAGGGTGAGGAAACTCTGGCGGAAATTTACTCCCACGAAGGTCAATATGATCTGGCTCGCGAACATCTTCGGCTTCAGGGTGAAGTTGTTATAAAACGGCCACATCTTTCTCAAAAATTGCTTACCGATTACCTTGAATGGTATGGTAAAACCAGGGTTATAAAAACGGATTCGGAACTGCGTCTTGAATTGAGCGAGGGTGTTCTTACGGCGCGTGGTTTGAAAATGGATATAGAGGAGGAACGATTAGAATTAAAATCGGAAGTAAAATTTCAGGGATATTAACGGTTCTGGCCGCGCTGGTCTTTGTTTGTAGTGGTGCCGCCTACGGTCGTTATGAAATATCAGCCGACCGGCTTGAAGTCGAGCATCTCAGGGAACGAGCCCTGTTAGTAGGCGGCGTCGAAGTATCAAGTGATACTGCGGTTCTAACTGCAGACACCATGGAAATATTTTATCGGGAAGAGTTGGAGGATATAATTAACATTAAGGCGCTGGGTAATGTAGAATTTAAGCACGAGCGCTGGCAGGCCCGAGGAGACCGAGCCGATTATTATCCCGGTGCGGATACCGGGGTGTTGACGGGAAACGCTTATTTGTTTGACGGCGATAGTGAACTCCGGGGGGAACGGATGTGGTTTGACGGTCCCGCCCGTCGCCTGAGGGTTGAAAATGGAGTTCGGGGCAGTTTTAAGCCGCGAAAGGAGGAAAAAGTTGACGACTGAACTTGAGGCGCGCGGTCTCGAAAAAAGATACCATGGTCGTCCGGTTGTGAACGGTGTGGATTTATTTGTGGAAGGTGGAGAAATAACCGGTCTTCTTGGACCTAACGGAGCTGGTAAGACGACTACCTTTCTCATGATGGTTGGGCTGGTAACGCCGGAAGAGGGGAAAGTATTCTTAAATGGCACAGACATAACGTCGCAACCACTTTATAAGCGGGCCGAGCTGGGGCTGGGTTATTTGCCCCAGGCCGCCTCTGTTTTTAGAAACCTGACTGTTAAAGAAAATTTCCAGGCAATCCTGGAGCTGGTAGAGCCTGACAGTGAAAAGCGTCAATCACGGGTGCAGGAGTTACTGGAGGAGTTTTCCCTGGAAAAAGTACGGGACTCCGCCGGAAGTTCGCTCTCCGGCGGCGAGCGCCGCCGCGTTGAAATAGCACGCGCTCTTATCCCTCAACCAGATTTTCTACTCCTTGACGAGCCTTTCGCCGGTATTGATCCGATTGCAGTCGAAGAAATTCAGAACCTCGTGCGAATGCTCAAAGAACGTGGCATCGGTGTTTTAATAACCGATCATAATGTTCGTGAAACTCTTGCAATTACGGATCGCTCTTATATTTTGAACCAGGGGAGGATACTCTGTTCCGGACCTCCCGAAAAGATAAAGAAGGACGACCGGGCAAAACAGGTTTATCTGGGCAACACCTTTGTAAGTGAACCGGGGGTTATATAAGGATAATGTCTGAACTGCAACTGGGGCAGAGCGTTTCCACACAGCAGAAACAGACACAAAAACAGCGATTGATTGTCTCACAGAAACATCAGCAGGCTATCAAGCTGCTTCAATATCCCAAGCAACGAATCGAACAGTGGTTAACCTCAAAAATACAGGAAAATCCTCTCCTGGAGATGCGACGCGAAGAACACGAAGAGGACGAATTTTCGGAGGAGGATCTGGAAGAAACTGAAATTGAGGAGGAAATAGACTGGGAGGATTTAATAAATCCCGGTGATGACGTTCAGCTTTCTTTTACCGGTAGTGGTCGCGGCAGCAGCTCCGAGGATAGCTTGCGCGCCCTGGCTGAAGAGCATGAAACTTTGCAGGACTTTTTAACCAGGCAACTGCAGCTGCAGGAACTTACTGAACGTGATGAAAAGTTATCTCAACTTTTGATCTCTCATTTAGATGCGGACGGATATTTTACCGGTGATCTCGAACAAATAGCTGCCGAGCGGGAAGTGGATAGAGAAGAACTGGAAGAGCTGCTTCGTCTGATCCAGAGACTGGAGCCACCGGGAGTCGGCGGCCGTAACCTGGAAGAGGTTCTTCTCCTTCAGCTTAGACAGTTAGAGGAAGAGATTCCGCCAAAATCAGATGTAGTGATTGAGGAGCACCTTGAGGATCTGGAAAAACGCTCATACAAAAAAATAAGCTCGGCGGTGGGAATTGAACCCGAGCAGGTGCAGCAGATAGCTGACCTGGTGCGAGAACTGGAGCCCCGCCCCGGGCGTCGTTTTGAAATACTGAGCCGTCAATATCTGGAACCCGACGTCTATGTCCGTAAAGTTAATGGAAAACTAACTGTGATTCTAAACGAGGGAGGGCTTCCGCCCCTGCGGATTAACGCCCGCTACCGGTCAATGCTGGAGAGTGAAGACCCGGAGTTAGTTGAATACGTAAAAGAAAAGTTAAGCGGTGCGTTGTGGATTATTAACTGTATTTATCAAAGGCAGCAGACTTTATATAAAGTTGTATATGAAATTTTTGAACGACAGGACGATTTTTTCACGGAGGGCGAGAAGGGGATCAAACCGCTGGTGATGCAGGAGGTAGCGGATGCGGTAGAGCTTCACGAGTCTACCGTTAGTCGGGCGGTGCGTGATAAATATGTTCAAACCCCCCGCGGATTGTATGAACTTGGGTTTTTCTTTGCCCCGGCTCTAAAAACAACGAATGGCGGCGAGGTCTCCGCGGTTGCAGTTCGCGCGATGTTAAAGGAAATAGTGGAAAACGAGGACAAGACTAATCCCTTGAACGACCGTGAAATAAAAGAAAAATTAGCCGAAGAAGGGGTGGAAATAGGTCGCCGGACCGTTTCTAAATATCGTAAACAGATGCAAATACCGAAACGCAAATTACGACAGAGAGTAACTTATAATTAATTTACGCCCTTATTTTTTGCCTGAGGAGGCTGATTTACTATGAGTATGGAGTACCAATTTGTGGGGCAGAACATGGAGTTAACTGAACCTCTGAAAAATTATGCTCGAAAACGGACGGAAAAATTGTTAAAATACCTTAGCTTGGATGAAGATCAGGTAGCAAACATGAAAATAAAAATGGAAGTAGAGGGGGAGAGACAGAAGATTGATTTGCAGCTGAACGGGGTAGGAGAGTTTTTTGAGGGGCAGGCGGAAACGCCGGATATGTATGCATCCATCGACTTAGCCGTGGATAAGCTGGCCCGGCAGTTACGCCGTTATCACGACAGGGTTACTGACCACCGTAAGAAAGATTTGAACGGTCCGAACCGCAAGCTTGCTTCAAAAGTATTTTCTCTGGCTGAAGAGCGGGACGACGGTGATGAGGAAGAAAGCGAAATAATCAGGCGGCAGACGCTTACGGCAAAACCAATGTCGGTCGAGGAAGCCGTCTTACAGATGGAAAACTTAGGATATAATTTTTTTGTATTTACTAACCAGGTAACTGAAGATATTAACGTAGTTTACCAGCGAAATGACGGTAACTACGGAGTTATAGAAACGGGACATTAAGAAGTTTACTCAATAGGAGGAGCGTATACATGGCAACATTAGAACGAGCGGATTCCATCGGTATAGCAGAATTACTAACTGAGGATGTAATTGAACCTCAACTTGAGGCAGAAACGAGAGACGAAGTTTTTCGCGAGTTGATAGATTTGCTTGCCGATGCCGGAAAAGTTTCTGACGCCGATGAGGCTTTGAAAGCAATTACTGAGCGGGAGGAAATACTGAGCACAGGTATTGGTAATGGCGTTGCCATACCTCACGCCAAGTCAAGTGCTGTCGATTCACTGGTTGCAGCTTTTGGTCGCAGCGAAAATGGAGTGGATTTCAAATCATTGGACGGCAAACCCGCCAAATTGATTTTTCTGCTCATCTCCCCCGAAGAAGAAGCAGGGCTACACGTCCGGGCTCTCGCCCGAATCAGCCGCATGCTGAAAAACACGGAGTTCCGCAGTCGCTTGATCGAAGGGGATTCGGAAGAGGCAATAATCGAGGTTATTAGCGAGCAGGAAGACCAGCAGTAATTAACAGGACCCCTTAGATTTGGAGCCGGGTAATGAGTAAAATTACCTGTTACCTTGTAACCGGTCTTTCAGGAGCCGGGAAAAGCCATGCGCTGCAAATATTTGAAGATCTGGGGATAGCCTGTGTAGATAATCTGCCGGGCGAGCTGGTTCAATCTTTTGTTGAACTGGTCGGTCAAAAAAAGGACGAGTCAGAGGTTGCTCTGATTCTTGACGCCCGCGAGGAAAAATTTGTCGAACAGTTTCCGGAGCTCCTGGAATACTTTACAGACAAAAATGATGTTCAACTGAAGATACTTTTTCTCGAAGCATCAACGGAAGAGCTCTTGAGGCGCTATCAGGAGTCGCGCCGACCGCACCCGCTTTCCGAAAACCTTGATCTCGAAAAAGCGATTGAAAAAGAGCGTAAACTGCTTACTTCGGTAAGGGAAAAGGCTGATTTGATTCTTGATACCACGCGTATCAATATACACCAGTTGAAACGATTGCTCGCAGATATTGTCTCCAATTCTCCCCAGAAAAACCTGATACTATCACTGGTGAGCTTTGGTTTTAAAAACGGACCGCCGGCTCATCTTGATTTTATGTTTGACTGCCGTTTTTTGCCCAACCCTTATTATGAACCAGAGTTAAAAGAAAAAACCGGTTTGGATAAAGAAATCGAAGATTATTTCGTCGAAAATCCGGAAGTTAATATTTATCTTAACAGCGTCGGAGATTTTTTAGATCCTGTTATAGACTCTTATCACACGACGGATAAACTTGGTATATCGGTTGGGTTGGGATGTACCGGTGGCCGCCACCGCTCGGTTTATCTGGTTGAACAGTTAGCCAAAAGATTTAAGGGCCAGCGTTTTTTAAACATCTCGGTGACACATCGTGATTTAACGGGGAAGGAGTCACGGGGGGAGGAAGCCTGATGCGTATGATCAACTGGCTCAAACCGGGGCTGGGTTTGAAACGCTGGATCAGCCTTACCCTGGTTGGCGGGTTTATTCTCGCCCTGGGCTTAAGCGGTTTTCTTGACGAGTATTTACCGTCGCTGACCGGTCTGGGACTGCGTGCTTACTTGCTTACCTTCCTGGGATTGCTGTTGATAGGACTGGCTTTACTTGGACTTATTTTTTCACTTGTTAGTAAAATATATACTGACAGTGAACCGCTGATCTTAAAATTACGCCGCCGCTCACGGTTGCAGAGTGGCCCCTCAATAGTTGCTATAGGCGGTGGAACCGGGTTGTCAACTTTTCTTAGAGGACTGAAGGAATATACCGTCAATATTACAGCAGTAGTGGCGGTGACCGACGATGGTGGAAGCAGTGGTCGGCTGCGCGATGACTTTGATTTGCCCGCCCCCGGTGATTTAAGAAATTGCCTGGTTGCTCTTGCTCCTGAGGAGCAGCGGCTTGCCGAGCTTTTTACCTACCGTTTCAGCGGCGAAACCGAGCTCGCCGGTCACAGCCTTGGTAATATTTTGCTGACTGCGTTATCAGATATTCATGGCGGTTTTCCGGAGGCGATCAGGGCCTGTTCCGAGGTTCTTGCCATCCAGGGTAAAGTTCTTCCTGCTATGCTTGGTCACCCCGAGTTGCGAGCTAAAATGAGCGATGGTTCGCAATACGTCGGTGAAACCAGTATTACTTCCGCCGGCAAGCGGATTGAATCGCTGGAGGTTGAGCCACAGCCGGCCCGACCTAATCCGGAAGCCATTTCGGCTGTCGCGGACGCCGACCTGGTTGTTGTTGGTCCCGGTAGTCTCTATACTTCGATATTGACCAACTTTCTGGAACCGCAGCTATGTTCTGCCGTATGTGAAACTACAGCACCCGTAGTATATATTTGTAACCTGATGACCCAGGCGGGTGAGACTGACGATTATCGTGTTAGTGATCATCTTGAGGCTTTTAAAGAAATTCCTCCACAGCCCGTAGAATTTGATCACATCCTGGTCAACACCCGTCAGGCTCCAAGAGAGATCAGGGAAGAATATGAAACTGAAGGTGCGCAGCAGGTAAGGTTTGATTATGAAACCGTAAAAAAATATGGTGCAAAAATAGACGCTCGAAATTTTATTGAAGTGGACGAACATATTCGTCATGACGTTCAGGCAGTGGTTGAACGGTTAGAAAGTATCGTCAACTTCTGGGGAGGTGCCGGTTAGCGGTGCAGGAAAAAGTTTTGAAGGTCAACTCAGCCTCGGGTCTGCATGCCCGTTCGGCCCAGATGATTGTTAGAACTATGGCAGAGTATGAATCCACGGTCACACTGCGCAACGAAAATGCCGAAGCGAATGCTGCCAGCGTTCTTGACTTGATGATGCTCGCGGCCGCCCCGGGAACCGAGGTCGAAGCCCTCGTAAAAGGCGAGGACGAGGAAAGGGCGATGCAGGCCCTGGAAGATCTTTTTGAAAATAATTTTTATCGAGATGATTCGAATGGTTGAAGGAAAAATTTACCACGGTCGCGGACTTTCCGCCGGAATCGGTTTTGGTCCCGCTTCTGTTTTACCCGATTTTATCTATGAAATGGATGAGGTGGAAATACACCCGGACGCCGTTGAAAAAGAGCTGGAACGTTTCGACCAGGCTCTGGAAAGAACTAAAAACTCCACCCGTGAACTCATAGAACATGTAAATAACACCCTTTTCGAGGACCTGGGGGAGCTTTTTGTAGTTCAGGAATCCCTTCTTGGAGACCCCAGTTTTACCAACCGGGTTGTTACTCATATAAGGGAAAATTATCTATGCGCAGAATCGGCAGTAATGCGGGCTATGAAAACACTGGAAGAGCAGTTCTTGGAAAAAACGGACGGTTCATCACTAAGTGCCCGTGCTGTTGACTTTCTTGACGCCGGAATGCGAGTTCTTGGCCATCTTGAAGCTCCCGTATCACGTCCTCGCCTCCCTCACGGCGGTGTTCTGGTCGCCCGCCGGATTGCCCCGAGTATTGCGGTCTTTCTCGAAGATTATGAGATTGAGGGGCTGGTGGTTGAAAATACCAGCCGCAGCTCTCACATAGCCGTGATCGCTCAATCTCTTGAAATTCCTACCGTTGGTATTGGGAAATCTGAGTTTTATAAGGACGTCTCTGTTGGCGACATGACAATTGTTAGCGCTAATCAGAATCGGGTCTGGTTAAACCCGGACGAGAAAGTCCTGGAGTCACATAAAGAAGCGCAGCAGCGTTTTACTCAATTTACAGCCAATATTCGCGAGAGAACCCGGGATATAAGCAGTGACAGCCTTCCGCTTGTTTTGCGCGGTAATATCGGTCTAATGGAAGAAATACCGCTTCTGAAAAAATATGGCGGTGAAGGAGCCGGGCTTGTTAGAACCGAGTTTCTCTTTCTCGGCAAAAGTAGCGAAATGCCGGAGGAGACGGTCCAGGCAGAACTCTACCACCAGATGGGAGAGTTTCTCGCCCCACACCCGGTTAATTTGCGGACCTTTGACTTTGGGGGCGACAAGCAGACTTTCCGCGAACCGGAATCTGTTGGGGGGAGAGGTATTTACCGGGAATTATATAACAAAGAGGTTCTTGAAACCCAGCTTCGAGCAATGTGCAGAGCCTATCAAAAACATGACAATATATCTGTGTTGCTGCCTCTCGTCGGATCCGTTGCTGAAGTAAAACAGGTGCTTGCAGTTATGAAAAGCTTCTCCCGGCGAAAAGGCTGGAAACGTCCGCCACTCGGTATAATGTTTGAAATTCCCTCGCTTTTTTTCTCTCTCGAGGAAATTTTGCCACTGGTGGATTTTATTAGTTTTGGAACTAACGACCTTCTAAATTATCTGCTTGGAGCGGATCGTTTTGGAACTCCCGGAGCTGATGCTGTTCATTATCCGGACCCCACTCTTTTTCAATTTATACACCGGGTGATTGAACTTGTGGGGGAGAAAGATGTTTCTATAAGTTTGTGCGGTGAAATAGGAGCCAATCCTATTTTCACTCCCCTTTTTATGGGACTTGGGCTTGACGAGTTAAGCATGGCTCCCATGCGTATCCCCGAGGTTAAGCTGGTTGCGATGCATTGTTCTAAAGAAAAAGCGCGTGATTTTGCCGAGGAGGCGCTTTCCTTAAGTGTGCGCAGTGAAGTTAAAGAATGGGTTAGATCTGACCTTGGTCCCTACGTGCAAAATATTCTCAAAGAGCGGGATATTCCCCCGGAAAGTCGTGAATTTGATTACTACGAGAGGAGAGAAAAGGATGAGTATTAAGGCCCTCGTTGATAAATACGATAGTGAAAATTTTTTAAACTGGCTGGAAAAATTTCCCGAGCAGGTCGACCAGGCGGTAAAGCTGGGACGTGAAATTTCTCCCCTGCGGACAAGCTGCGATTCAATATTTGTCGGCGGCATGGGCGGGTCGGGTATAGCGGGTGATTTGGTTGCCAGTTTTCTCTACGATAAGTTAAAAATACCGGTGACGGCACTGCGCTACTACGACTTACCCGCTGCAGTCGATGAGAATAGTCTTTTTATTGGAGTAAGTTATTCGGGGAATACGGAGGAGACGCTGGCTCTTTTTGAGGAGGCAGGTCTCCGAGGAGCTAAGCGACTGGCTGTTACCAGTGGCGGTGAGCTCGGTCAGATTACCGGTGAAGACTCGCAAATAGGATTAATTAAAATACCCGCCGGCCAGCCGCCGCGAGCCTCGGCTCCCTACCTTTTTCTCCCCATAATTTACTGGCTCGCAGCTTCTGGTTTTGTCAGCAGTCCGTCTGCTGAAGCCCTGGAAGAGACGCTAAAAGAATTAAGGCAGCTTACCTCAAAATTAGCGCCGTCGGCAGATAACAATACTGCCTATAGGTTGGCTAAGAAAATTCACGATTGCTACAATCTCATTTATGGCAGTCAACCGCTTACTTCTATCCTGGCTCTACGACTGAAGAATCAGCTGAATGAGAATGCTAAAATGATAGCTGTGGCCAACGAATTTCCAGAGCTGAACCATAATGAAATAATGGGGTGGCG
>PWHN01000075.1 GCA_003554945.1 bacterium | reverse complement strand
TGCACAAAGAGTTGCGATCTTTGAGCATAATTCGTCCAGAGGACAGCCCTCAGGGCGCTGAGGGCTGGGCTAACCCAGCTGTCAAACTAATAGAATTATTGCCATAAAAACACTCTGTAAACCTGGACATTTTATTAGAACTTGATTTATTTGGCGTTTTAAGTTTGACGGCTGCCTCGTAGAGGCGCTTAATGCAAGAAAATTAAATTTTCATGCATTAAGCGGGTTAGCTTTTTTGTTTCTGTTAATATATTTATTTGTCTTCATCCCCCACTCGCCCCATCGCAAAACTTCAGCCTAAAGCTCAAAGCCAAAAGCTGAAAGCTAATTTAAATTCATTAAGTTCTCATAATCTTAATCTTACTCATGCTCTTGAACTTGACCTTTCTCTTGAACTTAATTTTCGGTCTTGCACCTCTTCTCAAGCTCGTCTCTTCGTCTCTAATAATATACCCCGGAAGTCCGGAGATTTCCTTGACAGGGCTCAATTTTTACAGGAGATAGTTCAATTAATCGTTATTGCTTCAGTCGGGCACAGTTCGGCAGCCTCCCGGGCGGAATCTCCCAGCTCTGTCGGGACTTCACCCGTCTGCTGACCATCGGTTTGAAACTTGTCGACAAGGATTGCGTTTCCTTCTCCGTCGTCGGCAAAAATATCAGGATGGCTACCGTAGCAGATGCCGCAGGCAATACAGAGATCTTCGTCAATTTCAACCTTAGCCACTTTGATCACCTCCTCTTTTAAACTTTCCAGTGAAAGTATAGAGAACTTTGGACACCACTTCCTTGATATAGCTCAATTTTTACAGTAGTTAATTGAAGAGGCCTCTGTTGAAATCCTTTTTTGTTTTCTTTAGAGCAATTGAGTGGTCCGTTGACTGCCAGGATTTCAACGGGGATATGAAAAAATAATTATAGTCATGCAAGTAAATGTGTGTAAAAATTGATGTATCTCATGGATAATACAAGAGTGCAGAGGTAACATGAACCCCCCGGCAAAAAGTTAAGCGTATAAAACTTTGCAAATAATTCAAATAAATGTTAAACTTATCTAACAATGGTTGAGATTAATCGAAAGGTGTTGATTTTCATGCTGCGTTTTAAATTGAAAATTAGTTGTTTAATACTATTACTCGGAGTTGTAACTTTATTCTACTCCTGTGCCCCGGATGAAGATGCTGTCGTAGTCTATTCGGGTCGCAGCGCTGAATTAGTTGATCCGGTCTTCCAGGAGATTGCCAGGGAGCTACCTTTTGAAATACAGGTGCGTTACGGTTCAACTGCGGAGTTGGCCGCGACCATCCAGGAGGAGGGCGAACGGACGCCGGCCGACCTTTACTACGCCCAGGATGCCGGCGGCCTGGGGGCTTTGCAGGCGGAGGGCAAACTAAAGAAGCTGCCCGCCGAATTGTTGGAAAAAGTAGAGCCAGTATTTCGTTCTGCCGAAGACTACTGGATCGGAATAAGTGGTCGAGCCCGCGTCATAAATTACAACACCGAGCTGGTAGAGGCGGAAGAACTGCCCGATTCTATCTGGGATTTGACCGACCCGCGCTGGGAGGGAGAGATAGGCTGGGCCCCGGAGAACGCCTCCTTCCATGCGTTTGTGACGGCGCTTCGCCAGCTCGAGGGCGAGGACGAGGCGCGCCGATGGCTGGAGGAGATGAAGGCCAACCAGCCCCGTAGGTATCCCCGTAACACACCGATAGTTGAGGCGCTGGGTCGTGGTGAAATTTCGCTCGGCCTGGTGAATAATTATTATCTCTACCGTTTTCTGGAAGAAGACCCTGATTTTCCGGTGGGCGAACATTATACTGCTGGAGACGCCGGTGCTATGATGAATGTTAGCGGTATTGGAATCGTAACGGGATCTAATCGGGAAAAAAAGGCGCGTCAGGTGATTGAGCAGCTTTTATCCGAAAAGCACCAGAGGTATTTTTCCTCTGAGACTCACGAATATCCGCTTCTTAAAGGCATTGAGACAGTTGGGCGCCAGAAGCCGCTGGAAGAAATTCAGATTCCCCAGATTCAGGTGGAAGACCTGGCTGAACTACAGGAGACAGTTGATTTACTACGTGATGTCAACGTTCTGTAGTTTGCGTTCCGAAATTAGAAATTGGGGAGAATAGATTTATGTGGAAACGTTTTGACGTAAGCTGGTGGACTCTCGGGGCGATTTTCTCTCTGGGCGTGGCAGTTCTTATCCTTGCTCCCGTGTTTTATCTCTCTGTGCGTGCGCTTGGCGTTTCTCCGGCAGTTATAGCTGAAACTATTACCAGTCCTGAGACCGCTCGTGTTCTTCTAAATAGTGTTGGCCTTGCTGTTGCGGTGGTGATTTTTTCGTCTTTTCTGTCTTTCCCGCTTGCAATTTTGATTACAAAGACGGACTTAAGGTTTCGGCGCTTCTGGGAAGTTGCCGCTGCTATGCCCCTTGTGGTTCCCAGCTACATCGGTGCTTTTGCTTTGATTGCTTTTGCCGGGCCGCGGGGTAGTATTCTCCAGCGCTGGCTGGCTCCTCTCGGTGTCACGGAATTACCGTCTATTTACGGTTGGGGGGGAGCCGTAATAGTAATCACGCTATTCACCTATCCGTTTCTCTATCTACCTTTAAACGCTGCCTTCAAATCGTTAGACCCCCGGATGTTTGAGGCCGCCCGGACGTTGGGAAAAAATAAGTTAACTGCTTTTTTTAAAGTAGTCTTCCCCTACCTCGTGCCTGCTCTCGGAGCCGGTTCGCTACTTGTGGCTCTTTATACACTCAGCGATTTTGGTGCCGTTTCTCTGCTCCAGTTCGACTCCTTCACCCGTGTAATTTATGTTGAGTATCGTTTTAGTTTTGACCGCCATCTCGCGGCTTTTTATTCTCTGCTCCTTGTGGTTCTTACTCTGTTTATACTTTTACTGGAAAACTGGTTTAGAAATCAGTTAGGTAGTCGTCGCACCGCCGATGTGGATGCTCGCTTGAAGACTGAGCGTTATTCTCTTGGTTTGCTGCAGATCCCGGCCCAATTATTTATGAGCCTGATTTTTTCTCTAACAATATTGCTACCGGTAGCCGTCTCCGGGTATTGGGTCTGGCGTGGTTACTTCAGTGGTATGCTTCCAGGCTTTCCCTGGCAGGCGACAGTGAACTCGCTGGGCGTAGCACTGCTGGCTGGTATCGTCTGTTTGCTAATTTCCCTGCCACTTGCCTATTTTATTAATTTAAATTCAGGGGGGTTAGGGAAGCTAACTGATCGTCTGGCTTACATTGGTTATGCTTTACCGGGCCTCGTCGTAGGTCTGGCCTTAATATTTTTATCTATTTCTCATTTTCCGCTTCTTTATCAGACTTTTGCTTTGCTGATAATTGGTTATACAATCAGGTTCTTGCCACTGCAGTTGGAACCGACAGTAAACTCGTTAGCAAATCTAAACCGGCGACTTTTTGAAGCGGCCCGGACACTTGGCCGGGGCGAAATTCTAATTTTTTCTAAAATAGTTCTCCCCCTGATTAGAGCCAGCTTGCTTTCCGGGTTGGTACTGGTATTTTTAAGTACGATGAAGGAGTTGCCAGCGACCCTGTTATTGCGACCAACCGGTTTCAATACGCTTGCCACTCGAATCTGGGAGTCCACCGAGGAAGCATTTTTTGCCCGTGCTGGACTTCACGGACTTGTTCTGATAGGTGTTACCCTGCTGGTAGTGGGGATAATATTTTACTTAAATCCGGATTTTATTGAGGAGGAGAAAGTATAGTTATGACTGTTCCTGTCCTGGAGTTGAGTTCTTTAACCAAACGCTACAAACCGGGGGAGCCCCCGGCTGTTCATGATTTTAACTTTCAGCTCAACGACTCTGAAATTGTTACGCTGCTTGGTCCCTCCGGCTGTGGCAAGACTACTGTTTTGCGTCTGATTAGTGGTCTTGAGAGGCCTGACAGGGGAGAGATAAAATTGCAGGGGAAGATAATTTCTGATCAGGTGGATTTTATCATACCCGAGCAGCGGGATATTGGACTGGTTTTTCAGGACCTAGCTCTGTTCCCGCACCTCACCGTGCGTGAGAACGTCTGTTTTGGCCTGGACTGTTCCCGCGCTGAGGCGAGTTCACGAGTTGAATCAGTCCTAGAACTGGTAGGTCTCGAGGGGCGGGAAAGCTGTTATCCGGAACAGCTTTCCGGCGGTCAGCGCCAGCGGGTAGCCTTGGCCCGGTCGCTGGTAACGCGGCCGCGAGTTTTACTTCTTGACGAGCCGCTGAGCAATCTCGAAGAAGAGCTGCGCCAAAAAATGAGAAGTGATATCAGAAAAATTCTTAAAGAAAGTGACACTCCGGCTATATTTGTAACTCACGATCAGGAGGAGGCGCTGTATCTGGGCGATCGGATGGGAATAATGCGGAGTGGACGGCTGGAACAAATCGGTGCACCCGAAGAAGTGGTGATTAAACCTGAGACCCGTTTTGTTGCTGAGTTTCTGGGACCAACTGATTTTGTTCCGGTAACTCTGGAAGGGAAGGCCGCCCGAACAGAGATAGGTAAACTGCCCTTGCAAATGATTGATTTTAAGGGAGAGGCCGAAGAATATGACCTGATGCTCAGGGCCGACGATGTTCTTATAAGGGAGGCTGAGGGGAAGGCAGACGGTGTAGTAGAAGAGGATGAGTTTCTCGGCGGACTATTTCGTTACCGGGTTAGATTAAGCTCCGGCCGCCGGGTCCACAGCCTGCTGCACCACTCCCGCCTGCTGCCGGGTGGCACGCCGGTGGAAGTTAAAATAGACCCCGGTCACGAGCTGGTTGCTTTTCCCCGCCGTTGACGGCTATTAGAGATTAATTTCGGCTGCAAGGTCGGCCAGGCGGTTACTGGCTGTCGCCAACTGATCCGCCTGCGAGGCGTTCTCGTCGGTGGTCGTCTCCAGCTCGGTCATCGCCCGGTTAATCTCCTCGATTCCTGCCTCTTGTTCCTTAGTAGCTGCGGCCATTTCTTCAACCAGCTTGTTGACCCGGTTAAATTTTTCGTTGATTTCGTCCAGCACCTCCCGTGAGCGTTCAGCCTTCCGGGTACCCTCGCTGGTTTTTTTGACGCTTGTTTCTATGATTTCGCTAATTTCGTCAGCTGCCGCGGCGCTCCGTTGGGCGAGCTGCCGTACTTCGTCGGCGACAACGGCAAAGCCAGCACCATGTTCGCCGGCGTTAGCTGCTTCAACAGCAGCATTTAAGGCCAGCAGATTAGTTTGAAAAGCGATGTCGTCAATCATCTCAACGGCCCGGGTGATATCCGTGCTGTCGGCGTTAATCTGTTCCATAGTCTCGGCCATCTTGTCGATTTGACTCTGTCCGTCGGCCGCCGTGGATGCGGCTTCATTTGATAGTTGTTCGCTGTCCTGTACGTTATCGGCGCTCCGATCAATCATTGAAGCGATCTCTTCAACGGCAGACGTAGTTTCTTGTAGTGAAGCGGCCTGTTGTTGTGAGCTGGCCGCCAGCTCACGGCTGGAGCTGTTTACTTCACCGGCCAGGTTGTCGAGTTTTTGGGCGAAATTGGCCAGTCGAGCAGTCATTTCAGAGAAGGCATCTCCCAGCTCACCTTCAATTTTTTCATCAAGCACCGGGTTGGCGAGGTCCAGCTCCGCAATTGCCTCGGCCTGGCGAGTCAATTTTCGCAGCTGGTTGACGGCGCGGCTGAAGGCGGCACCGAGATCGCCGGCAAGGCGGCGGTCCAGAACATCAGAGGAAAGTCGACCGGCGGCAATAGCGTCGGCCTGATCCACGAGGTCGCGCAGGCTCTCCACCATTTGATCGAATGCGCGCCCCAGGTCCCCTTCTATGTCTTGCTCCAGTATGTCGGCGTCAAGGTCAACTTCGGCTATTGTCTCCGCCTGCCGGGTCAGGGTAACGAGGACTTCGACCATCTCGCCGAAAGTTTCCCCGAGCGTTCCCTCAACTTTCTCGGCCAGCACCGGAGCGTCGAATTCACCGCGGGCAATCGCCCGGGCCTGGGTCTGAAGGATGTTCACGGGTTGCTCGATCATGCGTTTTGTCAGCCAGTATATGGCGCCCAGGGACAGGAGGCCGATGACAACCAGGAGAAACAGAATCCAGTTGCGACCTCTGCTGATCAGAGCGTTGTAGTCGGAGACGTCGACGAAGGTACCTATCAACACGAGTAGCTCGCCGTCGTAGTCGCGCACCGGGAAGAGGGCATAAGCCTGTTCTCCGACAACCCGGACGTCGCTTTGTTCCTCCCGCGCTTGCTCGAGCAAACTCTCGGGCACATCGGGAGGTTCAGACAGGGTTGCGGCTATATTTTCAAAGTCATCTTCCGCTGGTTCATAAACGGCATAGTCAACACCGACGGCCTCGCTCAACTCGTTCAGTATTTCGTCGCTGAAGTCAATGTTAGCCTCGTTCACACCTATCAGCTGATCCTCGTGAAAAACCGGGCTCCAGCCGCGCATTCCCATGCCGAAGGCACCTTGGTGGTAGCCGCTGAGCGGACGTTCCTGGTCGGCGGCGTCCAGTATGGCCTGCCGGTCGGTCTCGTCACCGTAGCGCTCCAGGGCGTGGGCGCGGATGAACGAAGTGTTATGAGGCACGCGCAGGTGCATTACTTCGACGTTGAAATGTTCTCGGAGGGATTCAAAGACGGGCATTATGTGGTCGATAGCGTCCTCGCGGTCACCGCGGTCTGCTGCACCAGTAACTCCGGGCATGTTGGCGACGGAAACAGAAGCCATGAGGGACTGCTCGATCTTTTCGTTCAGCATTCCTTCGGTGGCCTGGATGGATGAGTCGATACGATCGGCGACGATGGACTCCAGCAGGTTGCCCTGAACATAAGTGACGCTGACCCCGACCGTGACGGCGATAATCGCTATCACGGCTACGATACCCAGTAGTAAATTACGAATTTTTTTGCGCATTTTGTAGCCTCCCCGGATAATAGCTCAAAATTTAGTTGCTTGCTTGGTACTATTGAAATCCTTTTTGCTATCTTAGAGAGCAATTGATTAGTGCTACCTTTTGAATAGTCATAAACTTTAATTGGGCTACTCAAAGGTGTTTTACGGATTTATAGCTGACAATAAATCCTGGAGGATCTGATTATTGCCAGTTATACCTCGGACCGAGCACTCAATAAAACATATGAAAGCAAATTTTGACATCTATTACTTCTTACGCTTTAAATTGAGTGCTCGGAAGAATGAGTCCCAACACCTTTGAGTAGCCCGTCTTTAACAAGGTTTTCAATAGAGCCGCTTACGTCAACGATTGAAATTTAGTGTTAAAGCTTGGTTCTTATGGTTCGTAGGGTGGCTGATGAAGCGCCTAACCACTCCCGGGGAGGCAATCAGCTTAAAAAAGCAGTTGGTGCTGCAGTCGAACTAAATCAGTCTCCTCCCAGTCGCCATTACTTTCGTAATCTTCCTGACGACCTACCTCCAGATGCGTTTTACGCTCGTGGCCGTTGTGAAACCACTGCAGGGCCAGGTTTGTCTCCCGTTTCCGAGTTTCCCGATCGTCCTCGTTGGGGTAGGAGTAGGAAAACCTTGTTCCGAGGAAGAGCTCTTCCGGACGTAGGAGGTAACCGGCTCCGGCCGTGTAACCCTGGCCGTCAATATCGTCATCATTGTTTGCCGGTTCAATTGAACGGTCAAAACCCTGAAGCTGCAGGGTGAAACGTCCCGTCTGCAGGGCAAGGTCGGCAGTGTAACCGGTAACCCGGTCGGCACTTTCACCATTGTTACCATTATGCTCAGTCCAGTCAATTAGATGATTGTCCCGGGCGTGGTAACCTCCGAGACCAAGCCCCAAGTTCAAGCCCTCGACGGGCTGGAGTATTGCCTCCGGCTTGGGCTGCTCGCCCAGAGGGACGTATTCCAGCCGGGCACCGTAGAGATTGCCGTGGGTTGCTGTGTCAGTGCGGCCGTCCACAGGGCCTTCGCCGGACATGACGGCGGCGCCGTAAGAGAAGTCTCCCAGTTCGCCGTGGAAAAGCAGGCCGATGTCGTCGTCAGGCCACTCAAATTCGCTGTTGGCGACCGAACGCTCAATAACCATGTGTCGGCTTGAGGAAGTGGCTCGCTCCCAGCCCCAGGGAATGTCGTCCTGGCCAAACTGAATCTCCAGAGCTGGTGAGACCTTATAGTTGAAGTAACCGCTTTCCAAAGATCCGCTTTTAGCGTCCGATTCGATCCGGTAGGTTAAGTCCGGACTGAAAATGTGACCGCGGAAATCAAGCCGGGCCCGCCGGATGTCAAACGTTGAGAAGCTCCTGTCGGCCTCCTTGCTTTCATACTCGTAGCGCGGCTGAAGCCGTCCGCCTATGGAAAGTGAAAAATCACCGTCCTCGGTTTCGAAACTGAGTCTGTCCTCCCTCTGGACATTAACCTCTGCCTGGATTGATATTGATGAAAAAACAACGAGTAAAGCTAATGAGCAGATTAACAAAATGAACTTACGCATAAATAATTCTTCTTTAAAAATTGATGAGCACTGATCAACACCTTGTTTAGATTCTAAACTAAGATGATTGATTATGTCAAGTTACTTCTTTAAAAAAGACTTAACTTCCTGTTTTGCCTGCGGAAAGCTGCTGCAGGCGGGGAATGTTCTTGAGGGTTATTGTCTTGTTTTTCTTTTCGATTATTTTTTTCTCCTCTAATTTTTTGAGGTTGCGAGAGAGTGTTTCGGGAGTTGTCCCCAGTGCAGCGGCCAGCTCGTGGTGGGGGGCGGCCAGAGTTATTTCCATCTCGTCCTGTAGTTGCTCGTGTTTGCTCACGGCCCGGTCGAGCAGGTATTTGGCGAGACGCGAGGAGACCTCCTTGAGTGAGAGGTCCTCGACCAGTCCGACTAAAAACCGTAGACGGCGGGTTAGCTCCCCCAGCATGCGGACGGCAAAGTCCGGTTCCTCGTGCAATAGGTCTATGAATTCATTTCGGGGGATGAAGAGCAGACGTGAAGGCTCGGTTACCTCAAGACTGACCGGATAGCCTTCACCGGCAAAAATAACTGCCTCGGCGACGACGTCACCGGGTTCGAGTATCTTAATTATCTGCTGCTTGCCGGTCGGTGAGTTGCGGTAGCCCTTGGCCCGTCCTTCGGCCAGGACGTAAAACCCGCGTAATTCATCGCCTTCCAGAAAGACGATGTTTCCCGCTTCGTATTGTTCGCTTATTGTTATCCTGGCAATCTTCTGCAGGGCCTCGCTCTCCAGACCGGAAAAAAGCTCCGTCTGCTTGAGGACGGGAATGACGGTCTGCACGCTATTCTACCGCTTCTACTTTCTTGACTCCTTCAACTTCACTTTTCAGCGTGCGTTCGACGACGTTGGTAAGGGTCATCTGCGACATCGGACAGCCGCCGCAAGCACCGGTCAGACGGACCTCGACGATACCTTCGTCCTCGTCCACGTCGATCAGCTCGATCCCGCCGCCGTCGGCGGCCAGCGCGGGCTCAATTTTTGCCAGGACTTCTTCAACTTCTTCTTGCATAATGTAACCTCCAAAGAGTCAAATTATTCTTCTTAGTTTTCTTCGGCTCCGTAGAAAAACTTAGGATTTACCTTTTAACTTCGATAAAAGGTTTTGGACCCTTCGTATACGGATTTATAGAAATTAGTAGCCCCCGGATGGGCTGATTACTAATTTCTATACCTCGGAGATTCGCTGGAGGCGAATTGAGAATGAGTATCGCAAGGGTCCAAAACTACATTTCGCGTTGGGATCTCTATAAAGCCTTTTCTTCTAAATTATTACATAACAAGCTTAAAGTTCGTAGAAGGGAACAGTTTTCGGGAGTAATCATCGATCTTCCAGCCGGGTGGCGACGGCTCCGGTTTCAACCGTGTTTGATACGTTGTCCTACATTTACTCTTCGGTTACTGAGAATCACTCAGCATCGAGATACGGCCCTTGATTTCCTCCTCGTCGGCAATCACAGTCACCAGTGATCACCCGTCTCAATGGTCCGCGCAACCTCTCGACCACATTCCGCACACCTGCCCCGCAGAACCGTGTCCCCGTGCTGAATCCGGTAAATCGAGTTCTCATAGTCCACGATCCGCACGGTACCGCAATCCAGACAGAACACGTTGTCCAGGATGCGTTCCAGATTGTCCGCCGAAATGTCGTCGAGAAGTTCCTCGCGGGAGATTGGAATTTCCCCGGGTTCGTCCGACGCCTCAGGCTCCGGATCCGGCAGGTTGAAGCTCAAGAAATCATTATAAAGCTCCGTTTTTTTGAGAAACCGGTTCGTTTCTTCCGAAGAACGTGTTTCACGTAGGTTCAACAAGCCAAACAACCGCAGGGGCTCAAACAATCGCCAGTACAGTCCCCAAGCCATGTCCTTCCCTTCCTCTTCTTTGAAATGTTTGAGATACATTGGAAACCAGATTATGTGCGAGAGAAGCTGTTGCTCTTCGTACCAGCGATCGTCCAGCTCGGAGAGCCGGAACAACGTGTAATTGATGGTCGCCTGGAAGTTCTCAAGCCCCGAAAACCGGGAGCGATAATTTAAGTTCATCACTTGAAACTGGGCGTGAAACAGAGTCGAGTAAAGCGTCCCCGCCATCTCAGGACGAAGAGCATTACGACCTTCACGAGTGAGTTCAAACGCGCCCCCGGTATCTTCGATGAGTCCGGCCAGCTCCACCAGTACACGCAGGCGGTGCAACAGCCATACGTCCCCTTCGTTGATGACCTTGTTGTACTTCCGGATGTCCTCCTCGTATCCCTCGGGCCATTGCATTCGCTCGAGGAAATCATCCACCACGTTTCGTTTAAGATTGCCCCGGGCGGTCGTTTCCAATCCGTTTCGTGCTTCTTCCAGTAAAATCCTCGCATTATTCATAATTAGAGCTTTGTTCACTAGGTCCGAACCCAGCTCGTCGTTCAGACGGACGACCCCGTCCGGATCGTACCACTCCGAGGACAGAAGTCGGTCCATCTGCCTCTTGGTGAGCTCCCGCCAGTCCAGCAGTTCAGGCGAATCATTTGTGTCCAGCGCTATGGAATACGACATGCTCATTGCTCCTTATCCAGTATTCAATTCGTTGATAGGAATTTTTAAATTCGGCTTATTCTTCTCAGAAGCTATATTAGTTAAAATAGCCGGTGAGGTCAATAAAAGCTACTCCAATAAGCCTGGTTATCGGTGAATATACTTTATTGCGGTT
>PWHN01000006.1 GCA_003554945.1 bacterium | reverse complement strand
TCAGCTCTCAACTGCTGTTCCTGTGCCTCAAGTTGCTGGACGTAAGCGTCAAGCTGTTGATTCTGGGCCTCCAACTGCTGGTTCTGGGCGTCTAACTGCTGGTTGGCGGCCTCGTATTCTTGTTCTTTATTCTCCAGGTCTTTTTCAAGTTCTCGTTTCTCCGTAGTGTCCTCACCAATAGCGTAGTAATACTGAACTTCGGCATTAGAGTCACGCTGAAGCTTAATCGTCCACCGCTGGTAGCGTTCGTTTCCGTCTTCAGTTGTAAAACTGTGTTCATGAACTAATTGGCCGCCGTTATGCTTTATTTCCCTTACATCCTGCTCGTCAAGCCCCCCGTCAAACTCAGGAATAAGATCAAAGAAGCTGGCCCCAATTAAGTCACTGCGATCACAGTCGAAAAAATCACAATAAGGAACATTTACATATTTTACCTGTCCGCCGGGAACAAAGATGCATATTAATAAAGGAATTTCGTCAAGAACGGAAAGCATTTCGTTACTTTGAAGGTCGATTTGCTCAACATCAATTTTCAACCCAAAAACCCCCCTCGTGTGGTTGGCGGGCTGTTGCTCGCTAAGATGAGGTATTTATGATACGTTGTTTTCTAATTTATGTCAAGGATTTTTTTGAGGCGTATTGATACCTCTTTTCCCCTCGACGGAGGGGAGAACTCGATGAGGCGAGCGGGCGCTGGGGCGAAGGGGGAAAGTTCGCGGGGCGCTGGGCGCAGGGCGCGTGGCGTAAGTTCTCAAAGGACGAGCCGGGGGTAATTCACGATAGGGCGGTGGGGCGTCGGGGCGAGGGGGCGAAAGTTCGGGGAAATCAAGATCAAGTTCGGAAAACGCAAAGGCGCAAAGACGCTAAGGAAGGTCAAAAGCAACTTCCCCCCTCACCTGTGTCCTCTCCCTCGGAGGGGAGAGGAGATAAATCGGGAGCAAAATCTGCAATGACGAGCGTTAGATCAAGTTCGCTCCTGAATTTGACGTCATTCCGGCCTCCGAGCCGGAATCCATGTTGAATTTTAGATAGGTATAGTTCAAACCCGTAAAGATGGATTGCGGATCGTGGTCCGCAATGACGAACTTCAGGTCAAGACCTCCCCCCCTTTCTTTTCCCCCCCTTGAGGGGGGGAAAAACAAAGGGGGGTGAAAAGATGGATTGCGAGTCAAAGGTCAAAATGACGGTGGAATGAAAATTTTAGAGCTAAAAATTGATAATAAATTTAGTGCCGTCGGTGGAGTCTATTTTCAGGGAGCCGGCGAGTTGATCCTCGACTAATGCCTGAACAAGCTGTAGTCCAAGCGAATCTGATTCTGCAAGATCGAAGTCCGGGGGTAATCCAACCCCGTTATCAGCTACTACCAGGGTATAACCTCCGTCTGTTTTTTTCATAGACAGATGAATATTAAAATCATCCCTGCCCGATTCAGAACCGTGCTGAACTGCATTGGTGAGCAGCTCATTTACAATCAAACCACAGTGGATCGCCTGATCGACCTCAAGTTCAAGGTCTTCTTCGATGCTGTAGTTCAACTTAAGGCTACCGGTAACATCAAATCCTTTAACAACCATATCAGCTAATTTACGCAAATAACCGGAAGCATCAATTGCATCCAACTTTTCGACTTGATAAATTTGTTCGTGCACTTCAGCCATGGCCAGGACACGCTTGCGGCTGGATTCAAAAGCCTCCAGAACTTCTGGCGAGGCCTGATCTTCAACTTGATACTTTTGCAGACGCAGGAGACTTGATATGACCTGGAGATTATTCTTCACCCGGTGATGGAGCTCTTTTAGTAAAGTTTCCTTTTCCCGCACGGCCTGGCGTAATTGTCTTTCCATTCTTTTGCGTTCAGTGATATTACGACAGATAGCAATTGTTCCAAATAGCTCACCATTTTTATCATAATAAGGGTAGCGCAGGGTAGAAAAATGTACATCTTTTTCCCCGGGTAAATCCGGAGAAATTTCATATTTTACCGGTTCTTCAGCTTCCACCACCTGTTGTTTTTTCTCACTGACACGAGCCGCTGATTCTTCATCCATAAAGAAAAATTCGTCCTCCCCCAGCAGATCTGCAGGGGGATATCCTGCAAAACGGGAGACAGCTTCATTGGCCAATACAAATTTTCCGTCACGATCCTGCAGCATGACAGGGTCTTCAATATGTTGGAATATATCTTCAAAGCGGCTTAATCTCTCGGTAAGTTTCTTTAATGACTCGTTAGCACTACGCAACCGTTTTTCAATCCGGCGGCGCTCAGTTATGTCCCGGGTTACACAGGAAACATAAGTCAGGTCACGACACTGAAAAGGTGACAACCGGGCATCGAAATAACGCTTTGTACCGTCAATCACAAGCACATATTCAATATGTACCATTCTGTTATCTGCCACTGCTCTTTTAACGCAGTTAAACAATTGTTTCCCCACCGGATCAGGCAGAACCTCGTCCACCCGCTGATCGATTAAGTCCTCCCGGGGCAGAAAGAGTAACTCGTCACGGGCAGTATATATTTTTTCATAATACCCTTCCTCATCAAAAACAAAGGCAAGATCGGGAAGAGATTGAGCAAAGGCCTGCAGCTCCGCTTCGCCAAGCTCAAGCGATTGATACAATTGTTCTCGTCGACGGAGAACAAAAAAGGCGACTACGCCGGCGGCCAGGGCTGAAAAAGATACAGTCATCAGACCAGATAACATGGGATCAATGAAAGGAAAATAGCTCATAGTCATAATACGAACAAACTGGTAAACAGTCATCACAACAGCGACAAGCAGAACCGTAATAATGATCTGTGCACAAAAATTACGGTCCCAATTAATTTTAATCATAATTAAAAACCTCAGTTAAGTTTTGAAGTAACTGTTTAGCTTGTACTTATTCAATGCCACTTAGTTTGTCATTCCGGGCAAGCGACCGCAGAGAGCGCGATCCGGAATCTCGGGAGCAGGGCGCGGGGCGTAAGATCAAGGTCAAAAATATAAATCAAGCTCAAAAACAGAACTTTTGGTTGTCATTCCGGCCTCCGAGCCGGAATCCATGTTGAATTTTAGATAGGTATAGTTCAAACCCGTAAAGATGGATTGCGGGTCAAGCCCGCAATGACGAACGTTAAATCAAGTTCAAAATCAAGAACATGAACAAGATTATGAGAACTTGATAAATTTGAATTAGCTTTCGGCTTTTGGCTTTTAGCCTTTAGCTGAATTAATTCTCCCCTCCCCTTAATCCCCTCCCTCCAGGGGAGGGGAGACTTTTTGAAGTGGACTCAGTATAGTTGCTTGATGTTCTCAACGTTACGCGCAGTTATTTAGAGGCAGCGGAAGGAACAGATAAAGTTATTTTCGTCCCTTCGCCGGGCTCAGAATCAACTTCAATTTCACCACCGGCGCGGTCAGCTATCCCCTGGACAATTGACATGCCAAGCCCGGTGCCCTGGCTGGTCGGTTTGGTAGTAAAAAATGGATCAAAAATTTTCTCCTGGATATCCGGCGGTATACCACAACCGTTATCAATCACATTCAATTGTATCTCACCGGAATCGAACTCAATAGAACAATTAACTTCGGGCTCGGCTTGATCCTCAACCGCATCCAATGCATTTTCAAGTAAATTTGCAATCATTTCCTGAAATTCGCTGGAATCGCCGTATACTTCAAATCTTTCCTCAGACTCATCTTTTCTGGCAGGAAGATCCAGGTTTAAAATTTCCTCAGCCTGATCACTGTTTGATTGTGAAACAATATTAGCGGCGTCGCGGAAAATTTTACGGAGATCAAATCTTTCCTGACGGCCGGGCGCAAATTTACGGCGAGAAAAAAGCTTTATTTTTTGAACGATTGTTTTTATACGCTCACTACCCGTTGCTATTGCATCAATTGCCCGCGGAAGTTCATCAGCAACCGAATCATTGAGAACCTGCTGGAGGTCAGTTTCGTGTCTCTCCCAGACCTTCTTTAAAAAATCGACGTTCCCACTTATAAAGGCGTTGGGGTTGTTGATGCTATGCATAATCCCGGCGGCCATTTCACCGACGGCGGCCATCTTCTCCGACTGAGCCAGTTTCTGGCGCAACTGCTGTTTTTCAAGAGCACGCTGAATCTCGATCTCCAGCTCATCATACTCGAGTGGTTTCTGGATATAGCTGAAAGCGTCCCGTCTTAGGGCCTGTATTGCAGCTTCCACCCCGCCGTGACCGGTAATAATTATTACTTCGGTTGTGGGAGAAACCTTTTTTATTTCGTCCAGTACTTCAAGCCCATCAATTCCGGGCATCTTTAAATCCAATAATACCACTGCTGGATTTTCATCTTTGAATATTTCCAGACCGGTTTTTCCATCCGCGGCAGCAAGAGGAGTAAACTCATCAAGTTCTAATAAATCACAAATACGACGCCTGATAATCTCCTCGTCGTCAATTACCAGTATTTTAGCCAATTGGTCAACCTCCTGAAGTTAGTTACCAGTTACCAGTTTATAGTTGCCAGTTTATAGTTATCAGTTGCCAGTTTCCAGTTTATAGTTGCCAGTTTCCAGTTTAAAAAGTTAACCCGTAACGAGGTTTATTGCTTTGAAGTTAGGTTTCAACTGGAAACTAAAAACGACCTTTCTCGCAACTACGGTTTCATATTTTACTCTTATCTTCTTGTTCAAGGGGAAGCAGCACCGAAACTGTAGTTCCATCCCCCGGGGTGCTCTCAATCTCAATATCCCCCTCGTGTTCCTCAATTATTCCGTAGCTAATAGCCAGGCCGAGCCCGGTCGCCTCGCCTACTTCTTTTGTGGTAAAGAAAGGCTCAAAAATTTTCTCAAGAGCCGGCTCCGGGATTCCAATGCCGTTATCCTTGAAGCGAACCACAACCCCTTTATTTTCAGCTAATAGGTCGGTCTCGATTTCAAGTCGTTTTTTCAGATTTTTTTCTCTTTCCGCTTCATCGAGCGCATCACGGGCATTGGAGATCATATTGATCCAGACCTGTTCAAGTTGATACGGAGCCCCCTCTATTTTGGGCAAATTATCGTTAAAATTTCTAACCAGCTCAATCTCATGCAGACGCAACTGCTGGCCCAGAAGCTCCAGAGCATTTTCAATCGTCTCGTTTATCTCCACCTCCAGAAACTCCAACGTATCCTGGCGAGCAAAGGTACGCACGTGCTTTAAAACGCTGGACATCCTGTCAACTGAAGCTTCAATATCCTGCAGAGCGGACTCCAGGGCCTCCTCGTCGAGCCTGTCTCTTTCTTTCAACTTGCGCAAATGTTCGGCGGCAAGTTCAATACCTCCGAGCGGCTGGTTTAGCTCATGAGCCAATCCAGCCGACATCTCACCCAGGGTAGCCAGCTTTGAGGTCTGAAAAAGCTCAGCTTCCGTTTTTTTAAGTTCTTTTGTTCTCTCCTCGACCTTCTGTTCCAGTTCACGATTCATCTTTTCTTTGATTTCTGAAGTAATTACCAGTTCCCGCTGGCGGTAAAGACGATTTCGCTTGAGGTTGATACGTTCAATAGCATTTTCAACCGAAAACAATAATTCTTCGAGATTCAAAGGCTTGGTTAAATAATCAAGAGCACCGACTCGCAGAGCTTTAACGGCGATCCCCTGTTTTCCATGGCCGGTAATGACAATACCTTCAATATCGTCGTAGAACTCGCGAATCCGTTTGAAGACCTCCAGACCAGTCATATCACCAAGCCGGTAGTCAACCACGACCACTTCGACTTTATTCTTTTCGGCCAGTGAAATCCCTTCTGAACCGCTGGTAGCCCCAAAGACCTCATATCCTTCACGCTCCAGCACTCGCTTAAGCTGTTTAACAACGTCTGGTTCATCGTCCACGATCAGGATAGTTTCTCGGAAAGATAGTTCTTCCTGCTGCGATATTTTTTCTTCGGCGCGTCCAATTGAGGCCTTGAACTGCTCCATATCAAGCGGTTTTTCAATATAATCAATAGCCCCGCTGCGCAGAGATTGTATGGCAAGGTCCTGGCTTCCGTAACCGGTCATCACCACAACCTGGCAGTTAGGATTGTTTTCTTTCACCTGGCGCAGAACTTCAAGCCCATCCATGTCCGGTAATTTTATGTCAAGTAAAATAATATCAATATGAGACTTTTCAAAAAGCTCAAGCGCCTCCTCGCCGTTGGAAGCCAGGTAGATTTCAAAATAGTTTCGACGCAGTTTTTCCCCTAATTGTTCACGGATAACCTGGTCATCGTCAACAATTAATACAGATTTTTGTGGGGCACTCATTTTCTTTCACCACGCAGGGTTATGATAACGTGTTTACTCTCGCCCTGTTCAGTCAAAACCTTAACTGTTATGAGATAAATGTGTGCGTATTCTCCCGCTTTTACAGACTGAACTTCGCCGGGCGCAGTCTTGAAGTGTTCGCGGACGGTTTCTAAAAAAGCATCGTAATCAAGTCCCTTGACGCCAAGCTTTTGCCAGCTACTTATAAATTCTTCATTCAACCGTTCCGGCAGCTTTTCTGCCACTTCCTTGAGGTTATTATTGATATAGACAAGGTTTAAATCCTTATCAACTACTACTACTCCACCGGGAACGGTGTCAATAAGCCGCTGTGCAAACTGACGGGCCGCGGGCTGAGTCTGATCGCGAGCATCAATAATAACTTCCTTTTCACGAGTGATACGTGCGATAATTTCCCTGGTAAGCTCTAATTCGCGGGTGCGGTAACGGAGAGCTCGCTCAGTGTTGAGCTGTTCCAGCGCTTTTTTGATGGCAACAATGAGCTGGTCCAGATCAATAGGCTTGCGCAAGAAATTATTGGCTCCCATACGCAGCGCTTCAGTGGCGTTGTCCTCGTCGCCGTAGCCGGTTAATATGACAGCTTCAAAATCATCAGTGATCGCAGTCATTTCTCGCAGAGATTCAAGACCCGATTGTTCCGGCATTCTAATGTCAAGCAGAACAATATCAACTTTTTGATCGCGAAATATGGAGAGTGCTTCGATACCATCTTTAGCAGTTAAAACTTCCCAGGGTTCCTCCTCGAGCACAGAAGCCAACTGGCTGCGAGTAGTTTCTTCGTCTTCGGCCAGTAGAATAGTTGGATATGAGGTAAACTCCGACTGCTGCTGAAGTTTATTTTCTGCCCGACCGAGGGCGAGAGAAAGTTGATCCAGGTCAATTGGTTTTTTAATAAAATCAATCGCTCCCTCTCGAATTGCTTTGATAACCGTATCGGTGGTGCCGTAGGCAGTAACAACTACAAATTGTACTTCCGGGTCGGTGTCGTGAATTTTTTTAAGGAGTTGCATCCCGTCCAATTCAGGCATCTTGATGTCGCTGATAACAACTGAAGGTGCCTCTTCTTGAAACTTTTCCCAGCCCTCTTTCCCGTTGCAGGCCTCGATTACTACATAGCCCTGTCGACGGACAAACTTGGCCAGTTGTTGGCGCGCTAACGCTTCATCTTCTACTATCAGAACGGATAGCTTGTCTGTGTTTGTCAATTTAATCACCGTGAAATTTAGTTTGATATGCTCTCCCAGAGTTATGGTTACAGATGTGTCAAAGATGAAGGCGGCATCATATTATCTCATTCTGGGAACAAATGATATTCCGATAACGACGACCGTGAGGTCTTGAATGTCATTCCCGTGCAAACGGGAATCCAGCGACTTTGAATTTAATAGATCTAAGGTCAACGCCAAAGCCACTGGATTGGCCGGTCAAGCCGGACAATGACGACCGATGCCGTTGTCGATTTCGAGCAATCGACACAGAATCCATTAATACATCAGGGCACAGATTTACTCCGTGTCCAATATATAAAAAAAGGATATCAATCAACAGCATCGCGTGATTGTGCGGGGAGAATTACGCGAAAAAGCGAGTATTCCCCCTTTTCAGTTTCAAGTTCCATTTTTCCGTCGTGCTCTTCGATAACCTCCGAGGCAACAGAGAGGCCAAGACCGGTGCCCTTGCCTGGCTCCCGGGTCGTAAAGAAGGGTTCAAAAATTTTATCACGAATATCCTCGGGTACGCCAGGGCCGTTGTCCTCCACCTCGGCAACAACGGAGTTAACATGCAATGGCGACTTATTTTGTTCGAGGTTATAAGTGCGAACAATTATTGTTTTTTCCTGCTGATCAACGTCGTCGAGCACGTTGCGTGCATTAGTTATCAAATTCATAAAAATCTGTTCGATTCGAATCGGATCGCCGGCAACATTAGCCAGATCCCCGGCAAGATCTTTTTTCACCTCGATACGATGATTTTCAAGCTGCTGACCAACAAACTTAAACACACCTTCAAAAAGCTCATTTAAATCAACGTTATCTTTTTTTTCGCCGGCTGACTTGCGGCTGAAAACACGCATGTGATCGATAATTTCAGCCATTTTATTGACCTGGCCGACAATATCCTGAAGGTCTTCTTTTAATTCTTCGTCAGCGTTAATTTGACCAATATTTCGCAAAAGCGACTGAGCAATTATTTTTATAACGTTAAGCGGTTGGTTAAGCTCGTGAGCAACACTGGCCGTCAACTCGCCCAGGGCTGTCATCTTTTCGTTTTGAACGATCTGACCCGTTTTTTCCTTCAACTCCTCGTGGGCCGCGGCAAGCTGACGACGGGCTTCTTCTCGATCAGTAACGTCCTGCACGAGGACAACAACACTACTTATGTCTCCATCTTCGCCAACTACGGGAGAAAACCGAAAATCCAACCACTTCTTTTCCGGGTTATCAGTAGTTTCAACAACAATAGATGCCGGGACACCCTGTCTGGTAATTTTGATTGATCTTTCGAGCCCGCCGCGGTGGTCGGGTGAAATTCGATTCAGAAAATCTTCAGGATCATCACGAAGCTTTTCAGAAGAACGGTCGAAGACCTCAGCATATTTAGAATTAGCGTAAAGGATTTCTTCAAAAACACCTCTAAAAAGTAAAAATACTCCGTCAACCCGTTCGGTCATCTGCCGGAATCGTTTCTCACTCTCTTCCAGGGCGCGGCGTAAACTCTCCACACGCCTTAGCTCTTCTTCCGACTGGCGACGGTTCTCCTCAACCGCGATTGCCGAGGCAATTACACCTAACAATTTACGCTCGGCGGGAGATAGTTCAAAAGTGCGATTATGAAGAACAAATAGAACGCCGGCAAAATGGTCAGTTTTAATCAATTGCGAGACAGAGGTAACAAAGCCGGAACAGTCAGAGCCGCAGGCCGGACAGTGGTTATCTTCCAAAAAATTAATTTTTACCTTTTGAGTTTCACTTTGAGAAAGAAGCCGTTTGCTAATTTTTATGAGCTGGGGACAGTTAAACCCAAGCTGTTCAGGCAAATTCCAGGTAGCATCCATTCTGACGTCTTCATCAACTTGTTTAACATAGAGAGAGGCTGAGGCATTGAGTAATTCACCGGCGACTCGAACCAGGCTTTCTATATTTTCCTGCGGATCAGGGGTAAAATTAAGAAAACAGCGATTTATCTCTTCCAGCCGTTGACGGGCCTGCTTTTGCTCGGTGACATCTTTTAACACGCCAACTATTCCTGTCGGATTACCCTGTCGATCTTCAATTAAAGTTTTATGGAAAATAACTTCGCGGTCAAATCCACAGCGAGGTTCGAGGCGGTATTCAAATACTTGTTCACCGGGATATTCAAGAAGTTTTTTATCCCGGTGTTCAAGTTCACGTGCCATTTCGAATTTGAAGATTTTACGATCCTGTTTGCCAATTAATTCATTTTTTTTATAGCCAGTTATCTTCTCAAACGCTTCATTACAGCCCCGGTATTTCAAGTCAGTGTCCTTAAAATATACGGGAAGTGGCATAGCATTGATTAGCTGCTCAATAAAATCCCCATCATTCTGGGTGTTAGACATAAGTGCGTCCAAACACAAACTGGTTCTCTTAGCCAATAAAGTTCTACTCCTTCATCTTAGTTTCATCTTAGTTAGTGCTGCTCCAAAAAGTCTCCTCTCCCCTGGAGGGAGAGGGCCAGGGTGAGGTGGATAAAACGTCACAACCGTTGTTCGGCCTCTACGAGGCCTCTTCACCCCCACCTTAATCCTCCCCCCTCAAGGGGGAGGAGATGTTTAACCCTTTCCCTGGAATGAAAGAACCGGGGAAAGCTTTTCAGAAAAGATTTAAGTAGACCATTTGGTTCACAAAAGCGACGAATTAACCGACCCCAGAAGCGCTCATACCAGGGATGTACTTATTTAACTTGCCCGGGGTAATTCCAGAATAAAAGTAGCTCCTTCATCAGAATCATCAACCAGATAGAGCCGGCCTCCATGTTCAATTGCAATACCCCGGACGTGGGGCAAGCCAATCCCCCGGCCTCGACCCTGTGGTTTAGTAGAGATGAATGGCATAAATATTTTTTCCCGTAACTCCTCCGGCACCCCGGGACCGTTGTCAAAAACGATAACTTTTACCCACTCTTGACCGTCACGGATAACGTCTTCCACGGTAACAACCACACGACCGATAAAAGATTCGTCCTGGTTGCTTTTATCCTCAATCGCCTGATAAGCGTTCTTTATGAGGTTGTTGATCGCCTGTTCAAGTTGAAGTTTATTGCCCTCTATATGTATTGGTTCCTCTGCCTCAATAATAAGTTCCAGGGAACCAAAGCTGTCCACAAGACTCTCGTTCATATTATAGGCTTCAGTTACCACTTCAGCCAAATCAAGAACAGTGGTTTTAATGTTGCCAATACCGGCAAAACTATCGAAGTCATCCACCATTCCCTCGACGCGCGCCAGGGAGGTCTTGATTCCCTGCATACAGCGGTCAAGCCTGATCAGGGCCTCCCCCAGTTCAAACTGCCCCACCTTCAGATCAGGTTTTTCAGCGGCATAATCCTCCAGTAGCGGCTTCATTTTTTCCAAAAAGAGTTCAATATTGCGGACATTGCCGCGAATAGCGACGAGCGGATTGTTAATTTCATGAGCCACTCCTTTTACGAGAGCATTTAATTCGTCGGAAGGCTCAACAATATTTTTGTAATCTCGTCCCATAATAGTAACTTCCTTTCCTACATCATCCCGGACACAGATTGTGGGTTAACTTCTTGAACCGTAAAATCTTAAAGTTCGTTTTTAGTTTTTAGTTTCAGGTTGAAACCTAAATTCAAACCAATAAACCTCGCTGCGGATTAACTTTTTAAACTGAAAACTGGTAACTGGTAACTATAAACTGGTAACTGATAACTGAAAACCGGCGGGTCAAGCCCGCCGTGACTTCGGGCAGCGGACACAAACACTTGAATCAAACGCCAGCACAAGTATTATACTGGAAGGCCAAGAAAAAATTAACAATGTTAGGTCAAGAGGTTCTGTTGAAATCCTTGCTGAAGACAGGCTACTCAAAAGTGTTGAGACTCATTCTTCTGAGCACTCAATTTAAAGCGTAAGAAGTAACAGATGTCAAAATTTGCTTTCATATGTTTTATTGAGTGCTCGGTCCGAGGTATATCTGGCAATAATCAGATCCTCCAGGATCTATTGCCAGCTAT
>PWHN01000001.1 GCA_003554945.1 bacterium | reverse complement strand
CAGCACGCTGAGCAAGATTTCTGACCTCTTCGGCGACCACGGCAAACCCCTTACCATGTTCACCGGCGCGGGCTGCCTCAACGGCAGCGTTTAAAGCGAGAATATTGGTCTGGAAGGCAATTTCTTCTATCATGTCAGTGACTTCGGCAATTTCTTCGGAGTTAGAGTTTATTTCCGACATGACCGACTGAAGCTGCTCCATCTTTTCTGCCCCTTCTTCAGCTTCATCACGAGCTTCCTCGGCCATCTGATTCGCCTGATTGGCATTGGAAGTATTCTGCTCCACCATGGCACTAATTTCCTCCACGGAAGAGGTAGCCTCTTCAACTGCGGAGGCATTTTCAGAGCCGGCTTCCGCCAGGTTCTGAGAGGAAGAGGAAGTTTCTTCAGAAGCGGCGGAAACTTGCTCAGCACCGTCCGATAATTCCTCTATCAACTGTCCGAGCACTCCGGTCGCGTCTCGCACAATATAGACGCCAAGGCCTATACCAAGAGCAAGACCAAGAATACCGATAACAGACATAAACCACCAGGCACCGGCGTAGTTGGCAGCCGCTACTTCTTCAGCCTCTTCAGCTTCAAGAGCTGCTATGTCGACAAGATCCGACAGTGCATCTTCAGCGTTGTTATAAGCAGCATCCCCCTCATTGGCACTTAACTCAAGAGCCTCTTCAAGCTGTTCGGCGTCCACGAGGTCAAGGGCCTGGTCCTGTATGGAAATAAAATTTTGATAAGCCTCAATCGCTTGCTCCAGACTCGACTCGGCATCACGGCTGAGTTCACGTGCTTCCAGCTCATCTTGATAACTTTCAAAATTTGCACGGGCTTCATCAATTATTGAGCGCGCCTCGTTTGCTTCAGTTGTAAGGCCTTCACCTACAGCGGCAAACAATTGTTCTTGATTTCGAATCAACCGGACAACCTGAAATCGCATATCCTCGGCCAATTCAATCTGGCGGGCAGCTTCCCGTATTGTCTGAGCATCCTGGTAAATACCGCCCAGTTGCCAGAGACCAATTGCAAAGAGAACAACTGCCACCGCAACAAGAATACCGACGGTCCCATATAACTTAGTGCTTAACTTAAAATCCATGATCAAACACCCTTTCAAATAAAAAGTCTAAGATTTCAAAATTGTAACTTTAATTAACTTTTTAGCTTACATCCTTAAGAGCAACCAGCTCTTCTTCACTTAAAACTTCATCAATATCCAGTAAAATTTTAACCTGGTCATCTACTTTGCCCATTCCCTGGATGTATTCAGTCTTTATGTCAGCGCCGAAAGAGGGGGCAGGATCAATGTTAGACTCAGGAATATCGAGCACTTCCTGGACCCGGTCGACGATAATCCCCATTTCAACAACCCCGCCGTCAGCTTCCTCCAGGGCAACTTCAACGACAATAATGCAGGTTTCGTTGGTTATTTCGCCCTCCGGCATACCAAATTTAATCCGGAGGTCAATAACCGGTATTACCTGGCCGCGAAGATTAATAACCCCTTTTACGAAGTCGGGCGTCTGGGGGACGGGAGTGACGTCAGTGTAGCCAAATATCTCCCGGACCTTGAGAATTTCAACGCCGTATTCCTCGGCCTCAAGCTCAAAAGTTAGATATTTCTCCAGCTCCTCTGCAGCTTCGGCCTCAGCGGAGCGAGCGGCGTCGTCACGAAGCTGGTTCAGACCACCAACGGAACTGGGGTCAAGTTCCTCTTCGTTACCGGCCGTCATTTCCTGTTCTGCCATGATTTTTTACCTCCCGACGAGTGTTTAACATCGTGTTGCGGGTTTTCAGTTTTCAGTTTCCAGTTTTCAGTTTCCAGTTTAAAGTTAAAACCTAACTTCAAAACCAGTAAACCTCGTTGCGGGTTAGCATCTAAAATCGAAAACCATTTATACATCAGGACACAGATTAACACGGATAAACACGGATTCTTTAACAGTTGTCTATTCATCTCTTAGTATCTGTGACTATCTGTGTTTATCCGTGTCCAATATACCAGTACACATGGGTGCGAGTCAAGCCCGTAAAGATGGATTCCGGCTCAAAGGGCGGAATGACGTCAAGTTCAAAAACATGAACAAGATTTTGAGAACTTGATGAATTTGAATTAGCTTTCAGCTTTTGGCTTTGAGCTTTAAGCTGAATTAATCCCCCCTCACCTTTGTCCTTCCCCTCGAGTGGAGAAGAAAACAATAAACTTTAATCTAAGAGTAATATACAGACCAAATATTTATCTGTCAAGGAAACCGAAATATTAGCCAGAACCCACCGAAGCATCTCCCCCCAGTCCTTTACTGGGAAATAGCTGGGTTAAGGGTAGGGAAAAAGATCATTTGAACCCAAATTCAACCCCTTATCCCCCCATCCTAACCTTCGGACTTATCCCGTCCATGGAACGGCGGTCTTCGACTTTCCCGCTAAGCGGGAAATCGAATTTTGCTCTCCTGCAAAATTCCGCCCTCCGGGGGGAAGGAATTTTGGAACTCTTCGGTAGGTTCTGAATATTAGCCTAACTCCGTGCTGTCCAAAATAAGGCCGATGGAGCCATCGGCCAGTATTGCGGCGCCGGAGATGGCAGATAGGGCGGCAAAAGCCTCGCCCATGCTTTTGATGACCACTTCCTGCTGGCCGAGCAGTTCGTCGACCTGGAGAGCAACGGGTTCATGGACGCCGCTGGCAATGACCACAAGTGATTCGTCGAGACGCTCGTTTTCCGGTTCAATATCAAAGATTTCATAGAGACGAACGATTCTGATCAACTGATCGCGCAGCTTGAGAACCTGACCTCTTTTTTCAACAGTAGTTACCTGTGAAGCATCCGGACGTAAACTCTCTAATATATCCAGCGTCGGCAGAACAAAACGCTGGTCACTGACTCGAATTAACATGCCATTTATAATTGAAAGAGTAAGAGGGATCTGCAGACGGAAAGTTGTTCCCTCGCCCGGTTCCGAATCAACCTCGACCCGACCGTTGATCTCTTCCAGGTTACTTTTAACAACATCCATACCAACACCACGGCCCGAGACGTCAGTAACCTCCTCATTGGTAGAAAAACCGGGTTCAAATATGAGCTGATAAATCTGGTCATCTTCCAGTTCCCGACCGGCCTGAACTACGCCCCGTTCAACTGCGGTTTCAAAAATGTCATCCGGGTCGAGGCCGGCGCCATCGTCGCTGATTTCAACTACAACGTTGCCGCTTTCGTGGCAAGCGGAGACGTTCAGCTCACCGGTCTCCGGCTTGCCCTGCTCGCGCCTTACCTCAGGCTTTTCGATCCCGTGGTCGATTGCATTCCTGACCAGGTGAACCAGGGGGTCCTGGATTTTTTCGACGAGAGTACGATCAAGTTCCGTCTCCTCGCCTGAAAAATTCAGGTCCACTTTCTTGTCGAAATCGCGGGCGAGGTCACGGACCAGTCGGCGAAGCTTGCTGAAAGATTTATTCAGGGGGATCATACGGAGGGAGAGTGAGCCCTCCTGGATGTCGTTGACAATCCGATCAAGCTGATTCATAAGCTGTTGGCGGTCACGCTCGTCCATCTCCTCAGCCTTCTTCAGACGCTGGAAGGCGGTGGTAAGTTCACCGGCGTTATTTACCAGGGAATCGATTTTATCCAGGTCAATCCTGATCTGTTGACCACTTTTTAGGCTAACATCCTCCACCTGCGGTTCCTCGGCTTCTGGGCGAGGTTCTTCTGAGGGGGAGAAACTGCGAACGCGGTCAAGCTCTTCATCCAATTGGCGGGTCGCGGTATGAATTTTTTTGATTGGTAATGACTGCCCGTTGCCAGTTTCCACGGTGGTATGATGCAAATTAACGAGTTGTTTGAGTATATCAAGCGAAGAAAGCAGCACATCAATAGATTGAGACTGCAGGGGATATCCTTCCCGAAAGAGATCAAGAAGATTTTCCATTGCATGGGAGAGGCGATTCACCTGGCGAAGATTTAAAAAACCAGCCATGCCCTTAATCGAGTGCATGTTGCGAAAACCGCGATCTATGGCCTCAGAGTCCGACGGTTCCTGTTCCAGACGCAGTGCAACTTCTTCAAACTCCTGTAAATGCTCACTGGCTTCGCTGTAAAAATCAAAGAACAGCTCCTCGTCATAACTACCGGGGGCCGTAACCGTTGGCTCCTCGGAATCAGTTTCAATTTCTTCGTCGTAAGAACTTTCAGTATCGCTCTTTTTTTCTTCTGTTTCAGCCTGTTCATCTGAATCCGATATTCCCTGACCATAATCACGAAGCAGTGGTTCAACAGCTTCAAGAGTTTGTGAGAGCTCGTCCAGTGAGAAATCAAAGTCTTCGGCCGGCTGTTCGGATAGATCAGCCAGGATTTCCTCGGCTTCTTTCAGGAGGTCTATTATTTCCTTCAGCAGGTCATTTTCTCCCTCTTCCAGGCCGACAAGAACCTGGACTGAGGAGAGTAGTTCGGACGTATTTTCCCGCACCTGGTCAAGCTCCGGGTCGTCGGGAGAGTCGACCATCATCAGGTCGGTTGCGATGTCGTCGAGAAGTTCTGATAAACGATCGTTTGACATAAAAAATCTCCGATTTTTTTGGTTATAGTTTATAGTTTATAGTTTAAAATCAAGAGCAAAAACAAAAATCATTAAAAAACAAGAGCAAGTTTTTAGTTGATTCTATATCCTACACTTCATAACTGTCAGCGCCGTGTCTACCGGTTTAGAGTTCCACTCGGTAGAAAAATAACGTTTTTGATTTTAACTGGAAACTTTTAACTTTAAACTACAAACTTGATCTTACGTTTTTGATCTCAACTGGAAACTTTTAACTTTAAACTGAAAACTGAACTTTTAACTATGGGATAAATCGGCTGCGCCGATTTATCCCATGCCTATTGAATCGCGCCAGCGGTCTATTTTTTGGTCCAACTGTTTACAGGTTTCTACCATCTGATCCATGTTAACCGGTTTGGTGAAATAATCGACGGCACCGCCGCCCAAACATTCAACCACATTTTCCATGGAGGAATAGCCGGTAATCATGACGACGTTTACAAGTGGATTTATTTCCTTAAGTTCACGTAATAATTTCGGACCACTGGTGCCGGGTATTTTAATATCAAGCAAGACAAGCGGATGTAGTTTATCCCTGAATTTTTTGAGCGCTTCCTCCTTCCCGGTGGCTCCGTCTACCTCAAACCCCTCGACTTCCAGATTACGCTGAAGCATGTTTATGACCTCTTGCTCATCGTCGACGATTAAAATTCTATTCAACGGTTAACCTCCCTAAGTTCGTTTATAGTTTCAAGTTGCCAGTTGCCAGTTTCAAGTTTCCAGTTTATAGTTTCCAGTGTTCAGTTTTAGGCTTCAAGCAGTAACTCGCAACTCGAAACCCGTCCCCCCCTTTGTCTTTCCCCCTGCAAGGGGGGCGAAGAGGCGAGCTTGCGAGCAGACGAAGATGCGCAAAACCGAAATCAAGTTCAAGTTCAAGATGGATCCCGGCTCGGGGGCCGGGATGACGTCAAGTTCAAGAACGCCCTTAAGCCAAAGCCTCGGTCATTGCGGGAACGAATAACGTCCCGGCAGCGGCGACCGTGAGGTTTTGACCGTCATTCCCGTGCAAGCGGGAATCCAGCGGAAGTTCAGTGATCGGTAACTTCGGTAGTTCAACTTCAAGGTCAACGTCAAAGCCACTGAATTGTCCGGTCAAGCCGGACAATAACGTTCGGTAGTTCTGGATTGCGAATCAAGTCCGCAATAACAAGCGATAGGTCAAGCCCATAAAATCTTGTTGCCGGTTCTCCCGCAACATGAAACCTTACGCCTTAGGTAAAAAGACGCGAAATTCGGTTCCTTCGCCCGGAGTGGACTCAACTTCTATGCTTCCACCCATGCGGTTGAGAATGTTTTTAGTTATCGAAAGACCAAGTCCCGTCCCCTCTTCATTTTTATCTGCGGTAAAGAATGGGTCAAATATTTTTTCTTGCTTGTTAGCCGGTATCCCCCTGCCATTATCCCGGCAGGAGAGACAAATTTGTTCGCCGTCGGATTTGCAAACTTCCAGTATAATTTCCGGTTCTTTCTCGTCCTCAACGGCATGCAGAGCATTCTCCAGGAGATTGTTCAGAACCTGTTCTAACTCCTCCGGCGAACCGTGGGTTACAAATTTTTCCCCATCGCCCACCTCAGGCTCAAAAGCGATTATTTCCTGTAGCTCCAATTCAGTATCTACAATATCAGGAAAACGTGACAGGACTTCGTTAACAACTTCAACAACTCCAAAATCTTTATGTTGTGCAGGATGCTTTCCCCGGCGGGCAAACTGTTTGACCTTATTAACTATTTTTTCTATCCGCTCGGTGCCATTGTACATCGCTTCAAATGAATCCGGCAATTCAGCAAGAACATTTTTGATCACGTCATCATCAGGAGGATTTTCATCAAAATACTCCTCCAGGCGTTCCCAGGCTTTAAAAACAAAATCCAGGTTTCCCTTGATAAAGGAGTTGGGATTATTAATTTCGTGCATCACACCGGCAGCAAGTTGACCAAGCGAAGCCAATTTTTCTGCCTGCTGAAGCTCACGCTCCTTGGCCAGCAGTTTTTGTTCCATCTTTTGTTTATAGAGGGCAACCCCAAGCGTGTTACGAAGAGAGGTCTCATTAACAGGTTTTGTCAGGTAACCATAAGAGCCTGCTTTTTTCGCCCGTTCGAGGGTAGCTTCATCCGCATGAGCTGTTAAAAAGATAACAGGAACTTCCCGATCAAAATCAAACTCACGGGCTACTTCAATGCCGTCCATATCCCCGGCCAGAGTGATGTCCATCAAAACCATGTCTGGCTGATGGTCAGAGATTTGTTCCAGCGCCTTCTCGCCGCTGCGAATGACAGCGCAAACTTCGTAATCAAGTTTTTCAAGAGTGGCCTTAAGCTCACGGCCAACCAACATTTCATCTTCAACAACTAAGATTTTAGCTTTTTTCAATGCCAATCATATCCTTCTCTATTAGTTCGTTTTTTCTGTCCGCAACTGGCTGCTGCGTCGATTTTTGGCCTTCTATTTGAAGACCTTTAACATCCAGAATCAGACTGACTGTGCCGTCTCCAATTTGAGCACAACCGGAAGCATACTCGACGTTTTTAAAGACCGGCCCCAGCTCCTGCACAACAACCTTTTTCTGTTCGCTTATATCATCAACCACTAACGCGTATTCAACGTCTTCTTCCTTAAGGATTAATACCACTGGGTCAGTAGAACTTTCTTGAGATTCACAATCGGTGGAATCGACAATATGACGCAGCCAGTATATAGGATATAAGTTATCGCGTAATTTTACCATCTTTCCACGACCTTCCACCGTTGTCGTATTAACCTTATTTAGAGAAATTGACTCCCAGACGTTATCCAGCGGGACAATAAAACGCTGGTCACAGGCGTGGACGGTCAGCCCTTCTTCCACAACAACAGTCTGCGCGCGTGGAAGAATCAACCGCCATTTTGTCCCCTGGTCGGGTTCCGTTTCTACGTCAATATCGCCGCCTACACTTTTTATCGAATCAGCGACAGCGTCAAGCCCAACCCCTCGTCCGGAGACATCCGTTGTCTCTTCAGCGGTTGAAAAGCCGGATCGAAAAACAAACTGAACAAGTTCATTTTGTGTTAATTTTTCAGCTTCAGCAGAAGTTAGCTCGCCTGAATTTATAGCTGCTTCTTTAATTTTTTCCAAATTTAGCCCGGAACCGTCGTCTTCAATTTCAACGACCAGTTCTTCAGCGTTAGCTGTTACACTAATTTCAATTTTACCCGACTCAGATTTTCCCAGCTCACGGCGGCGGTCCGGAGACTCTATACCGTGATCAACCGCATTGCGTATCAGATGTGTCAGTGGTGTCTCCAGAATTTCAAGCAAACTCTTATCCACTTCTTGCTCCTCACCGGACAAGACAAGTTCAACCTGTTTATTAAGTTCTCCGGCCAGCTTACGGGCCATTACCGGATATTTTTTTAATAACGTGTTGACGGGCAAGCGGCGAATATTAAGCAAGCTCTCCTGAAGTTTATCCGACAGAGCACGAAAAGACTGGTTAGTCTCCCGGACGCGAGAGACTATTTCTGTATCGACCCGGTGAGCATTTAAGGTCTCGGCGAGATGTTCATACATTTCTCCAGTTATAATCAATTCACCAACATAATCCATAAATTGATCTACTTTGCTCTCTTCAACCCTAAAAGTACGGCGATCTGAAACAGAGGCCGTTGATTTTTCAGAAGATTGCTCAGCCGCCTCCGACGATTGTTTGAGCTTGCCACCAATATCCAAGAATACTTTTTTGAAATTTTTAAGGTGCTGAAGGACGGAGGAGGTGAAAATATGGCAGATGCCCGTGGTTTCCTTAAACCGTTCGTATTCGTTCCCAACTTCATCGAGGATCGCGCCCAGGTCTGGCCATTTTTGGCGATCTACCTTCTGCTTTAATCCCTCATAAGCGTCTTTGAAGCGTCCGCTCACCTCATCACCGACCTCCATAGCTTCTTCAGCACAGATACGGCGAGAGATTTCTTCAAGCGTTTGTATTTCAGGAGCCAGATTAAGATCCTCCAACATTACTTCACCTGAAAAAATAGGTCCGCCTGAAGATGTTTTTGCTTCAGTGGAGGCCTCCAGAGTTGCGGTAGCCTGCATAATTTCTTCGTTGAGGCGCTGCACACGGGAGTCACCGCCATATTGGTCGTCCGCCAGCAGATCGCTTACAATATCCTGGAGCTTACCAACCATATCTTCAAAATACTTCTCTACATCCAGCCCCTCCCCTCTCAGATCTTCAACCCTGGTTACGAATTCATTCTCCTCGGATGTAAGTTTGACGTCCCGGTTACCGGCTTCTATTTCATCATACAACCGCTGGAGAACTTCTGCGCCTTCATATAAAGCCTTTATTACTTCACCCGAGGTAAGAACCCGTTCCTCACGAACGGCGTCAAGTAAATCTTCCAACCGGTGGGCAACAATTTTAACGGGAGTAAGGTTAAAGAAGGAGGCCATGCCTTTTATGGAGTGAAGGATACGGAAAGGTTCTTCTACGTATTCACGGTCCTGGGGATTATCCTCCAGCACAAGGATTGATGGCTCAAGTTTTTCCATTAGCTCGCCAAATTCTATTAAAAACTCGCGAAAAGCCTGCTCATCGTAATCCATGTTTTGTCCTTTACTCACCGAGCTCCCGTAATTCACCGATTATCCGGTGGAAACGCTCAATCTTTTGCAGGGAGTTGTCGACGGCCTGTTTAAGCTGATCCATGTCAAGAGGTTTGAACAGGCAATCGTTCGCGCCACGACTGAGACTGCTCACTATATTGCTGGGCGTAACATAACCGGTTATCATGATGACCTGGGCTATACCATCAATTTTTTTAATTTCCTTGAGCAGATCAACGCCATTCATCTCAGGCATTTTTATATCACAGATAACGACTTTAAAATTAGATGATTTTACTTTTTCTAACGCCTCCAGGGGACCGTGAACTCCTTCAATATCGTAGCCCTCGAGTCGAAAGTTGCGGACAATCATGTTCACCACTTCGGGTTCATCGTCGACCACCAGGATACGATTATCCTCCAGTAATTTTTTTCGCAATGATTCATAAGCTCTCTTTTCATCCTCGGTAAAAGCCCCTTCTTCGGCTCTCGCTTCCAAATCTTCTCTCTTTTCTATCCCGTCGTGCAAAGCCTGTTTCCAGCGGCGAACTCTTGAGGCTGATTCATTGACTACCCGAGCGACCTCGTCCATCCCTTCGAATGGTTTGAGCAAGTATTCACTGGCTCCATATTTTCGGGCGTCCACTGATTTTTCAAGAGAATTAAACCCGGTGATCATTATCACTTCAAGTTCAGGGGTTATTTTTTTTGCGTTTTTTAACACCTCAATCCCCGACATTTCAGGCATATTGATGTCAAGAAGCATAATTTCAAACTTTCTTTGCCGTAATAATTTTAACGCTTCTTCACCGCGGCCACTGGTTGTGACATTATACCCTTCCTGCAGCGCCAGGAACGTATCCAGAGCATCTCGCACTTCCCGCTCGTCGTCAACTATCAGAATTTCCATTTTCCCACCTCAGTAATTTAAGTTAATGTCATATTGATAAAATTCCAGAGAATGGCCGCACGGAGAAACACTACCTAAATATTATAACCAAAATAAGAAATGTTAGAAAACAATTCAAGGGGATTTTGGGAAGAAATTAATGTTAATTTTGGGCGGGAAAATATATTTCGAACTCAGTGCCGTCGTTTACTTCAATATTTAATTCTCCGTCAAGCTGAACTTCGGCGAGAGAATGAACAAGCCGGAGACCAAGCGAAGCGGAATCTGAGATTTCAAAATCAGGGTCGAGTCCACAACCGGTATCGGCGACACGAAAGCAATATTCGTCGTTATCACGGAACATTTCAATCGATATTTTTAATTTTTCTTCAGGATCTTCAGAAGCATGTTCCAGAGCATTAGAAATCAATTCATTCAAAATTAGCCCGCAGTGAATAGCATCATCGACATCCAATTCGAGGTCTGGGTCAATCTCATATTCCAGTTCCGGCGAACGGCTAATTTCCAAAGATTTTACAATTGCACCGGTTAAATTTTTCACATAACTCTGAGGCTCTACCGAAGCAAGATGTTTTGTCTGATAAATCTGATTGTGAACTTCAGACATGGAAAGCACGCGTCTTCGGCTGGATTCAAAAGCTTCAATTACTTCTGGCGAGGCAATGTCCTCTATCTCGTATTTCTGCAGGTTCAAGAGGCTGGAAATAACCTGCAGGTTATTTTTAACCCGGTGATGTACTTCCTGAAGGAGAGTTTCTTTCTCCGACAGGGCCCGCTTGAGCTTCTCTTCCGCCTCACGACGCTCGTCGATTTCAGCCCGTAATTGCTGTTCAGTAGCTTTAAGCTGCTGGTTGGCGGCGGCCAGTTGTTGATTATAAGCGTCCAATTGCTGATTCTGGGCATCAAGCTCACGATTCGCCTTACGCAGGTCTCGCTCCAGTTCTTTTTGTTCTGTTACATCTAAAACTGATCCCAGCATCCGTACTGGTTCACCGTTTTCATCTGTAAAGACTTGCCCCCGGGCCTCGATCCAGATTTCTCCCCTTTCAGGATGTTCGTAGCTGTAGATCTGATGATAAGGATCTCCTGCTTTTAGAGCCTTTTCAATCTCTTTATTCACCCGTTCCCGGTTACTTTCATTTATCCGCTTTGAAAACTCTTCATACCAGTCCTCAACTTCTTCTGGATCAAAACCATACAACTCTTTAACTCGCTTCGTCCAGGTCGGCTTATCCTCTTCTAAACGCCACTCCCATAAACCAATATCTGCACTCTCGGCCGCCAGACGCAGTCTTTCCTGAACTTCTTGCCGTTTATCAACCTCAGCTCTCAACTGCTGTTCCTGTGCCTCAAGTTGCTGGACGTAAGCGTCAAGCTGTTGATTCTGGGCCTCCAACTGCTGGTTCTGGGCGTCTAACTGCTGGTTGGCGGCCTCGTATTCTT
>PWHN01000044.1 GCA_003554945.1 bacterium | reverse complement strand
TGGAAGGAAAAAGCCTCCATTGCTAAATGGTCCAGGCAACCTCCAAGGTATAGCCGATTGCAAACCAGGCCATCGTGGCCTGCAACCGGCTATAATTCCGAAAAACACCTGCAGGTAGCTCTTTGTATGCCCGATTGAGTGCTTGGTTCGCAGAATGGGGAAATCGCAAACTTTAGTTAGTTCAGCCAAAAAATAAAACTCAGGGCCCGGGAAAATATGTGGTCTGATTGTAAGTAAATATGAACAATGCATTAGTTGTTTGAATTAGAAGTCGGTAAATCCGGAGAGGTGTCCGAGTCTGGTCGAAGGAGCACGGTTGGAAACCGTGTGTACCCTTTTTAGGGTACCGAGGGTTCGAATCCCTCCCTCTCCGCCTTTTCCTTCCCCGTCAAAATCAAATTGAAAGATGGAATTAAGATGAGTAAGAAAAAGAACTGGACAACTGAATCGGAAGCAGAGACCCGCGCTCTGGCCCGGGATAATAAAAACTACTGGAACAGTTTTACGGCAATTGCTCTCGTTGGACCGCTGGGTGCTGGAAAGACGACATTTGTTAAAGGACTTGTGGAGGGACTTGGTGGTTGTCCCAGGGAAGTGCGCAGTCCTACGTTTACACTTGTTAATCAATACAGTTGTCCGGAAGTAAAAGTAGCCCACGCCGACCTGTATCGATTAGACTCACGCGAGTCTCAACTTACAGTCGGATTAGAGGATTACTTTGGTGATAGCCTTGTAGTGGTTGAATGGGCGGATCGCTGGGAACTGGGTTGGCCGGAAAAGACCCTTACAGTTACTTTTTCCCACGACGGACGGAGTAGCCGTATGCTCGCAGCGGAGGAGAATCAACCAGATGCTCTTAGCAATTGAAACGCTTGACCGGGGCGGGTCGCTGGCTCTGGCGCGAGACGGTCGGTTGGTGGAACTAAACTACCTGCACTCATCGCGCCCACACTCATGTCGCCTGTTCCCAGCTATTCATAAATTGCTGGAAAATCACGATGTACAACCGGAAGAGCTGGATGCGATTGGTGTTTGTCGAGGTCCGGGAGCTTTTACGGCGATCAGGCTGGGGGTGACCGCCGCCAAAGTGCTGGCGGAAACGAGTCAGGCGGCGCTGGTGAGCACTACTTCACTGAGACTACTGGCCCGTTTTGGAGCTGGTTTTCCTGGAAATATTGTTGCAGTTGTAAGCGCACGTCGTGGCGAACTCTACAGACAGACCTTTAGCTGGAACCTGGAAAAAGAGACTCTTGAAGAGATTAATCAACCTGCTGCGGTTACCCCGGATAGATTGAAAGTCGAACTCAGTGAAAGAGGTGGCGGACTTATTGTCAGTCGTGAGCGCCAGTGGAAACCTGAACCAGAAAATTGGCCAGAAGACGTGATTTTTTATCCCGGTGAACAGAGACGAGCACTGGCGGCTCCGCTGGTTGATTTTACCTATGAACAGCTCGAGCTGGGAGCCGCCGAAAATCCAGATGAAGTAAGTCCCAGTTATGTTCGCCGCACTGACGCTGAAAAAGCAAAGGAGGCAAAACGTTGAGAGTTCGGGAAATGGAAATTTCGGACATAAGTGACGCCGTTAAAATTGAGAAAGCCTCCTTTGAGGAGCCCTGGGACTCCGATGTTTTTTACCGACAGCTTTTGAATCGAGGTCGCCGTCGGTTGCTTGTGGCGGAAAATAATTGTCGCGTTGTGGGACATCTGGCTGCCTGGCTAAAAGCGTCGACAGTCAATGTGACCACTCTGGCCGTAGAACCTACCGCTCGTCGTCAGGGTGCCGCCACTGCTCTTGTGCAAAAATTAATTGCCGAGCAGAGGGGATTGCGTGAAAAAATAAAGCTGCAGGTTCGCGTTTCAAACAGAGCCGCCCGAACGCTTTACAAAAAGTTAGGATTTGAAGAGCAGGGAACGCAAGAAAATTATTACGTTGACAACGGAGAGACGGCTCTGGTCATGAGTCGTCCCCTGGGCCGGCGGGAGGTGGCCTCAGCTGCAGATACCGGACGAACTTCAAAAGCAGTTAGATAATCTTCCCCATTCCCCCGGTGTCTACCTTTTCAAAAGCAAACGTGGAGAGGTCCTTTATGTGGGGAAATCCAATGACCTGGCAGAGCGTGTGCCCCAGCACTTCAGGGATGCTCGCAGCGATGTACGGAAGCGGGCCATGGTTCGAGCGACCGGCGATATCCAGACAATTGTTCTGTCCACCGACCGTGAAGCGCTGAGCGTTGAATACGATTTAATCAAAGAGCACCGTCCGCGCTACAATATCGTATACAGAGACGATAAATCCTACCCCTACATCAAGGTAACCACAAACGAGACTTATCCCCGGGTTGAAGTAACCCGCGAGCATCGCCTTGAGGACGCCTCTTACTTTGGTCCCTACACGGACGTTACCAGCATGCGCCGAACCCTTGAGGCCCTGCGAGACATTTTCCCCTACCGTTCCTGCGCTCATGATCTGCCCGCCGGGGGCGATTCCGACAAATATAACACCTGTCTCGACTACGACATCAAGCAGTGCGAGGGACCCTGTGTTGGTCTGCAGAGTAAAGCGGAATACACTGAGATGATAGAGAACCTCTGTCGGTTTTTGCGCGGCAAATATGGACCGGTCCGTAACTATTTAAAAGACGAGATGGAGCGTCATGCTGCGAATAAAAATTTTGAAGCTGCCGCTGTCTACCGGGACCGGCTCGAGGCGTTGGAAAATATGACAAAACGCTCTTCCTTCATCAACTCCACCAGCAACGCTGACGTCCTCGGTCTGGGGACGAAAGAAGACGTTAGTGCCGTCGTCCTCTTTCAGATCCGGGAGAACAGGATTATCAACCGGCTTGAATTTCCAGGGCAGTCGGGGGATATTGATGACAGCCAGGCTCTGCAGGATTTTATTCTCACCTACTATCCCGCCGCTACAAGTATCCCGCAGGTAATACTGCTTCCCACAATTCTGCCGGATTCTGCGCTGGTTGGGGAGAAGTTATTGGAGACAGCCGGCCGACGGATTAAACTCAAAGTGCCAGAGCGGGGAGAAAAACGAAAGCTGGTTGAGTCAGCAAAAAGAACCGCAAAGCTGGCCGCGGAAAATGAAGCTCTGGCCAGGAAACGGCGCGAGGGAGACGTTCTTTTAACAGTAAAAGAGATGCTTGATCTTCCCTGGCTGCCCGAAATTGTGGAAGCTTATGACGTAAGCACCCACCAGGGCAAAGAGACTGTGGCCGCCATGGTAAGGTTTGTTAACGGTGAACCAGACAAAGCCGGTTATCGACGTTTTAAAATTTCTCGAGAAAATAGCGCTGATGACTATCGGTCACTGCGTGAGGCGCTGCAGCGCCGTTATCGGCGTTTGACGGAGGAAGAGGAGCAGTTCCCCAGCCTGGTATTTGTCGACGGTGGGCCCGGTCAACTTGGTGTTGGCCGGGCGGTAATGGATAATTTTAACCCACAGTTACCGGTCGTATCACTGGCCAAACGTGAGGAAATCATATACGTTAATAAGCCGGAAAACGTATATAACTTGCCCGAAGATTCGCGAGCGCTGCAATTTTTTCAGCGACTGCGCGACGAGGCACACAGATTCGCCGTCAGCTATCATCGAGACCGGCGTCAGATGGTAATATCCTCAGGGCTCAGAGAAATAAAAGGTATCGGGGAAAAACGATTGAAACAACTACTTAAAACGTTTGGTAGTCCGGCCAGAGTACGACAGGCCAGTCTGGAAGAGCTAATAACCGTAAAAGGGATCACGCCGGAGATAGCCCGGCGGATAAAAAAAGAAGGCTAAGGGGGGAAGGAGAGAGGGAATAACGTCGGAAGGTTCTGGGCCAGCCTTAAGAGAGGAGATAAAACTTGTTTATAAACAATAGCGGGGCAGTGGAAAAAAAGGCTTTTTTCAAGAACCTCTTTTTTCCATTGCTTGTTCTGATGGCTGTTTACCTGCCCGAAAGTCTTCAACTGGTAGATTTTACCTCGCCGCGTCATGCGGCAGTAATTTTTTCTGCCGGGTTACTGATAATAATCTGTGCGTTGCTGCTTAACCTCTATTTTAATTCCGTGCGTCTCTTTGTAACCGGCTGGCTGGTGCTACTTGTTACACTGGCTACTGCAGTGCAACAATTCCAGGTGTTAATCTCGCTGCCAGAGATATTCGTGGAACTGATAGCGGCGCATCTATCGACGCTACCGTTAATAGTTCCGCTGCTTGTTATTTTTATCCATGTTACTCGGGAAAGAGACGTTTTTACCGGTCTAACACTGGTCTACCTGTTTGCGCTCACAATTTTTTTCACACTGCTCTGGCCCGCTTTTGCCCTTGGTTTTAAAACGACGTCAAATATTTTACTGTCCAGTGAGCTGTTGCTGCCTCTGCCGTTCATAGGGTTAGATCTAAGTATTCCTGTTTTACCCGCCGGACTGCTACTTTTTCTGGCCTTTGTCTTGCTTTTCAAGCTTGAGCGTTCCTTCTATGTCCACAATCAATTTTTTCTCTTCTGGATTGCTCTTGGCGCAGCCGTACCTTTTTTAGGCGTTGGCAAATCAGAACAGCTTGATTCTTTCAATCTGTGGCTGCTTGCTACAAGCTGGCTGTTTGTGCTTGTTATAAGTGTTGCTCACGCCTGGAATAAGGCTTATCTTGATCCTTTGACTCAAATTCGCGGCAGAATGGCACTGAATGAAAAATTAAGCCGATTGCGGGGCGTCTATTCCATAGCAATGATTGATATCGACCATTTTAAAAAATTTAACGATCAGTATGGTCACGACGCCGGAGACCGCGTGCTGCAGCAGGTAGCCGAGCTGTTAGAAAAAGAGTCCAGCGCCACCGCCTACCGGTTTGGAGGCGAGGAATTTACATTAATTTATCCTGGTTTGCATGTGGAGGAAGTAGAAGCGGAACTGCAGGGTATTCGCACGGCGGTGGAAAACAACAGGGTCGGAGTGACAAGGAAGAGCAAACGAGCGAAAAAAGTGCTCTGGAAGCAGGTGACAGTTAGCATCGGGCTTTCCGATTCAACAGATAAATTTGAGGATCCCGACGAAGTTCTCAACGCGGCGGACAACGCACTTTTTAAGGCTAAAGACGAGGGAAGAAACAGGCTTGTGGTGAAGAAGTAAGCTGGGCCGCCAGGATTCGAACCTGGAGTCACGGGACCAAAACCCGTTGCCTTACCCTTTGGCTACGGCCCAATCAGTAACCATAATCTTACTATTTTTTTGCTGAAATGTCAAAAATGTTGCCGGCAATTTTACATTCGGATCTCTTCGATCTTTTCCCAGCGTGGTAAAAGTATGAATTCAACGCGCCGGTTGAGACGTCTGTTTTCCGGGGAATCGTTGGGAGCAACTGGATGATGTTCTCCGAAGCCGGCAGCAATTAGGCGAGAGACATCTAATTCAGGCAAGTGCCGAATATATTTAACTACATTTACAGCGCGCTGTGCCGACAGATCCCAGTTGGAAGGGAAACGTTCGGTCATAACCGGCTGTGTGTCGGCGTGACCGGCGACCATTACCATTCGATCCGGGTAATCAAGCAATAGCTTGGCCACCTCATCAAGAACCGGATAAGCGCTCTCCTTGACCTCGGCGCTCAGAGTAGGAAAGAGCACGTGGGCTCCGACGGTTAGAATTATATTTTCTCCTACTACTCTGGCCTCCACTTCATCAATTGCCTCCGCATCGCTTCGAATTGTTTCTTTCTCCTGCTCAGCGGTAGCTTCGTCGGTCTCGTCAAGATAGGTTATCGTGGGAGTTAATTCGGGTTCTGTTAACTCCGGTCGTTCAGCCGGTCTGTAGCGGGCACAACCGGTGATGAGAATAACTGCCAGTAAAGTTACTGTTATTTTCACAATTATCATCTCCATAAACTTTTTTCTTTTCTAAACTATATCCCTGTTTCCGATTAATTCAAAGTAAAATCATTGTGGCTGCCGACAAACCAGTCATTGAAGTTTTGCGTTTTGCAAGCAAGATAGTCTATATCTTATTTGGCTTTATAGAAATCCTTGGCGAAAACGGGCCACTCAGTCTCCCGAGCACTCAATAGAGAGTGTGATGAGTAGTGAGTTGAGGTATAGCCGGTTACAAACCAGGCCACAGCTGCTTGATTTATAAACGAGCTAAACCTCAACCCATGAACAGCCGATGAATTAAAGTAGTGGAAAAATCTTATTACATTTCAACGGAGTGATTGCAATGGGAATTGAGTCAGTATCAAACAACGCCGGTCAGCTACCACAGCCACCTGGCAGTACGGACGCGAACGAAGGCCAGGAAAGTGGCGAGAGTAGCGAAGCGCTGACAGGCGAGTTACAGGAAAAACTTTTTGAACAAAACGCACAGCAGAATATTGAGGTCGAAGGCGGTGACGAGGAGGGGAGAAGCGCAATTGAGCTTGATCTCTCCCAAAACGTCAGCATGGGTGTGAACGACAACACCGCCCACATGATTATTGAAACTGAAGTTAGAACTTCATTAACCACACAACTCGATGGAGCTTCGGATCAGGATGCTCCGATACCCAGTCCGGTTCAGCCCGGCACGGGAGATATAAGTCCGGAAAACACAGCCGGGCGACTGTTAGGTTATGCAGAGCAATTTCTTGGTGCGGAGGGAGCCGAAGAAGCTGAGGACAGCGAATCAGTGGTTGAAGAAATTCTTGCCGCCGCTGACGAAGGCTTTGAAAACGCAGATGAAATCCTGGGCGACAGCATGACCAGTGATTTTTCCGAGTTGATTAACGAAATACAGACGTTATTTAACGGTATGCTTGAGGGTCTGATGGAAGAAGATGAGGCCGCCGAAGAAGCAACTGAAGCTGAGGCGGAAGAGTCAAATGCGGCGCAGCAGGCGGCGGAAATAGCGGCAGAAAATCAAAGAGCCCTCCAGGAAACCGAGGGTCTCCCGCCGGGGTTGACGAGTGCCGAGGATTAAAAGGGGCCCTGTTAGCTTAAAAGGCTAAAAGCAGTCAGTGAGACCTGGCTACGATCAATTTCTCGGGCAATTTTTTGTCGCGCTCGGGCGAGAGCATTGTCTATAGCTTTTTCGTCTTTTCCCAGGCGCTGCGCCATCTCGCGATAACTTTCATCGGCCAGGTATCCTGCCAGTGCTTGTTGTTCCAGCTCTGTAAGAGATTCACTTGCCACTTCTTGCAAAAACTCCAACGTCTCCATAGCCAGCAACTGACTCTCGGGGTCGGGAGCGTCCGAAGGCGGTCGCACTTTTACTTCCTCGAGTGAGTTTGACTCGTTAAGAATTTCGTGTTTTTTTCGTCTCTGCTGGCGCACGTGATCCTGCAATTGTCTCCGCACGCAGAGAGCAGCAAAAGCAGAAAACGGGACGTCATAGTCAGGATCGTAGCTTTCGTAAGCCCTGGTTAGCGCTATTCTCGCCTCCTGGAGCAAATCCTCCCGATTTCCACCGGGCAGATAATAATCAGAAGCAATTTCACGAAGCAGAGGCTCGAAACGGCGTAGAATCTCCGTATAGCTCTCTTCTGAAGTCGCGCTGGTGTCTGCTTTGTCTATCATGGTAGGTTCTCTCCCCCGGTAGTGAATGACATGTAGTGCATAGTTTATAACCGATCCTTTAGACGCCTTATTCCAGTGGTATATTTTCTGCTGCGATTACCATTAATATATAAGACATTCCCGCCTTAAAATCAAGATTTTTTTGATTTTCTGACCCCTCCAACGCATCTTTCCCCCTTGAAGGGAGGAACCAAAGTGCTGTTCAGACGTCTTGTTAAGTGGTTGGGGATGTTAGAGGCAGGGAAACAGAACCAATTTCTTCAGGAACGTCAAAAGAAAAGTAAGGGAGAAGTTCCTGCAGCGATTCTTTACTGCCTGTGGCCCAGAAATTTTTGGTTTGTCGGCAGCCGTTTGTGGAAAGACGTGGGGCCAGATAACCAGCCAGCGCCTTCCCCGGGTCAATTACGGAGACATCGTCGGGCAGCAATTTTTTCAGTGGTTTAAGCAGGAAAGGATAGTGAGTGCAGCCGAGCACGACAGCGTCAACGTCGGCTTCAAGCAGGGGAAAAAGTAGAGGTTTGAGGGTATCCTCTACCTCTCTGCCTTCAAGCTGCCCCGCCTCAACCAGCGGAACCAGGGGAGAGCAGGCCTGCTGAATAACCTCCAGGTTAAATTCATTTAATACCTCAGTGTAACGCTTACTCTTAACAGTGCCAAGCGTAGCAAGCACGCCTACTTTGTCGTTGGATACCTGCTGTTCGACGACCCGGCCCAGGTTTTCATTGACCAGTCCGCTAATCGTAATGTCGGGGTGACGCTGCTGTGCGCGCTCCAGAGCGATGCTGGAGCTTATGTTACAGGCCATTACCACTGTTTCGCAGCCCTGATCAACCAAAAAATCAGTTGCTGCTAATGCGTATTCTTTAACTTCGTCAAGGGGCCGGTCGCCGTAAGGGCAATGTGCTGTGTCGGCCAGGTAATGGAAAGGGAAACTACCGGCCTGTTCTAGGAAGGCGCTTAACACGGTTAGCCCGCCGACGCCGGAATCAAAGAAACCAACCGGGGAAACAGTTTCAGAGTAGGACATCATCTATATCGCCTTTCTTACCCTCGCCCCTTGCAGCTGTCTCCGACCTATGTTTGCTTAATCCGGGCAGGAGAACAGTGCCAGTAGGACGGCTAAACTTTTGCAACAGTTCACGCCCTTCAACTCTTGCTCTTTCATAATTTTCGCTCAACTCAATTTCCGCCTCAGAGCGTCCAAAAGCTCGCTCAATTTGAAGACGAATAAAGCGATGGTTGAAGAGCTTGCTGCCCGAGAGCAGTTTGACCAGTCGCAGGGCATTTATGGTATCTGCCGGGTAAACGTTTTTTCGGCCATCTTTCTCAACCGGGAGTTCATACTTCTGGCACCAGTATTTTACGTTGCGTTTGGAAATCCCTGTCTCTTCGACCACGTCATCCAGATAAAGTTTAGTACTCATTTTAAAGCCTCCAAAATAGTATATTATCTCATTTTTATGAATTGTGTTGAAGCGAATTATGTCTATTAACCGGCTGTTAGAAAATGGACACTTACTTATATTTTTCGACACCTTGAGAGGCAAGTGAAAGAAAAATTAATGTATGGTTACCCTATTTTTCTTGCTGCCGGGGGCAGGTGGGGGTAAAGTAGGAATTAACCGACTCTCTTTCTTTTTTTTAGATCAGCCAGTAACTGCTGTTGAGTCTTTCCAAAAACGGGGTGGCGAAAGTCGGGGACAAGCTCAACCAGCGGTTCTAAGACAAATAGTCTCTCCTGCAGCCGGGGGTGGGGAAGGATCGGTTCGCTGCTGCAGACTTGTTGACCAAAATAGAGTAGATCCAGGTCAATCACCCGGTCGGGAGCGTTTTTCTTCCGATCACGCCCCAGCTTCAACTCTAACTCTATTAACGTCTTCAGTGTTGCGGCCGGCGTTTCAAAAGAGGCGGCGTGCAGACAGACGACCTGGTTTAAAAAATCATTTTTTGAGCTGATACCGACGGGCTTCGTCTCGATTATCGAGGAGGCTTCAAGTTTCTCACAAAAACGATCCAGCTCTGCGCGTGCCAGCTCAAGATTTTTTTTCCGCTGACCAAGATTTGTACCTAATCCAATTAATACAGGGGAGGAACTGTTCATTTGCGTTTTCACCCTTTTTATGGCAGAATAATAAAAAATTTGGCTAATTAATTTTATCAAAACGCACCGGTGTTCGACGAGCCCTACCTCATAAGGAGATTTGTAATGTTATTTCTCGTCATAAATTGTGGCAGCTCCTCACTTAAGTTTAAGCTTGTTGAAACCTCCTCTGAGCAGATTTTAAATAATAGTGACAAAATATTAGTTCACGGATCCGTTCAGGATATAGGGCAGGATATTTCAACCCTAGAAATTCATGATGGTGGCCTTGACATCGAAAAAGAGCTGGAGATAACAAACCACCACGAGGCGCTCGAAAAAGCGATGCAAATCCTGGAGAGCGATGAAACAGGGGCACTTAAATCAATCGAAGATCTGGATGGTGTCGGCCACAGGGTAGTTCACGGAGGAGAGCTGCTCAGTGAATCCGTGGTTATCGATGAAAAGGTGGAGGAACAGATTGAAGAGTGTATCCAATTTGCTCCCCTTCACAACCCCCACAACCTCGCCGGTATCCGGGCGGCGCGTGAGCATTTTCCGGGCACCCCGCAGATTGCCGCTTTTGACACTGGAGTTCACCAGACTCTTCCTAAAAAATCTTACATGTATGCAATCCCCAGAAAATATTATGAAAAACACGGAATCCGACGCTATGGTTTTCACGGGCTCAGCCATCGTTATCTCCGCTGGCGCTGCGCCCATATGCTGGGCACAAGCTCGGCTGAAATTAAGGTTATAACCTGTCATCTTGGCAATGGAGCTTCTCTTGCTGCTTTTGACGGCAAGACGGTTATTGACACTTCGATGGGCTTTACCCCACTGGAAGGTCTTGTTATGGGGACACGTTCGGGAGATCTTGACCCTGCAGTAGTTACCTATATTATGCAACTTGAAGATTTTAGTCGGGAAGAAATAGATCGTGTTTTGAACAAAGAAAGCGGCCTGCTTGGATTGTCAGGGGAAACGAATGACATGCGTACTTTACTTGGATTAATGGGTGAAGGGAATGAAAGAGCCGAACTGGCCATAGATGTCTTCAGTCAGCGGCTGAAGAAGTATATTTGTGCCTATTACGGACTTCTTAACGCTGCCGACGCAATAGTTTTTAGCGGCGGCATAGGGGAAAATTCATACGCTGTCCGCCAGCGAGCAGTTAGCGGTCTGGATGGACTGGGGATCGTGCCGGACGCCGCCGCAAATGAAGAATTAGTGGGCGAGGAGGGCCATTTTTCTGCTGATAGCGGCAACACTGACCTCATGGTAATACCTACTAACGAAGAGCTAATGATTGCTCGCGACTGCTACCGCTGTCTAAAAAATTAAGAGTTCTCTTAATTTCTTAGGAGGACAGTTTACTTCTCTGCTATAGTCTCTTCTACTTTTACACCAAAATGTCTGCCGGCTTCTTCGTAAAAGGCCAGCACCTCATCGCCGGGCCGCAGCCGTGCCACTGAGACGGGTTCGCCACCCGGGGCCACGAGGTTAATAGTCTCGGCGTTCTGAAGAACCAGCGATATTTCTTTCGTGCCCTCCTCAGTTTCCAGTTCAGCGTTTATCTTCATCAACGGCCGTTTTTCCAGCTTGGAACGACCGACTATTGCCGGTTTACCCCGGCCTTTATGATCGATAACAGTAACTTCGTCGCCAGTCTGTAGTTCGGCCAGATATTTTGTCCGGTCGCCAGGCACTCGAATGTAAGCGTGGACTCCGCCGGCATTAACCCGGAAGGGACGGGAGGCGACGTATTCGGATTCTTTCACCTCGGCAGAAACCAGGAACATGCCGGCGCTCGAGTCACCAACCAACATTCCTTCCCCCATATTCATCATAGTGCAGGTGTCGACACAGACCCGATCTCCAAGCCCGAGCTTTTTCACCGCGGTGATTCGGGCCGTCTGCAGATCATAGCTGACGTCGACATTCTTAACCAGGTCAACCGTCTGTTCAACCTCAGATAGACTGGAAGTATCAAGAAGAACCCCGTCCACACCTTTCTCCAGGGTTTCCAGGGCAGTTCGGGCGTCCCCCGCCGAATCAACACGGGCAAACAAATTTTCCGTTTGGGCAATTAAATTTTCCAGCGGAATGATCATCCAGTCGGCCGTTTCCACAATTACATAGCGCTGTTTAGCCTCGGATAATGCTTTTTCTTCGTCCTCTTTGCCGGAAATTGTAACGGTAGTAACATCTTCACCGGGGACAAGATCGCCGTCCGGGCTTATAGTCGTCACAACTCCCAGTTGCCCGACTCGCTCACCGATGCCTTTCTCGCAGTAAATACCGTCGACACCGGCCTCGAGACAGCCAGTGATAAAATTTCGATCGTAGTCATCAACCGCTACCCAAATCGTACCTTTTTTACTCATTTAAAATCTCCTCCGCTTTATCTGTCGTCTGACCGTGGTGAACAATTGAGGAGATAGCCTCAACCATGCGGTCGGGGGATGCTGCCTGAAAAACGTTTCTTCCGATGGAGACACCCCTCGCCCCGGCGTTCAGAGCTTCCTGAACCATCTCTAATATGCTGGCCTCGTCGTCCATTTTCTCACCGCCGGCAATTACTACGGGAACCGGACAGCCTTCGATTACACGCGAGAAGCTCTCGGGATCGCCGGTGTAGTTGCATTTGACGATATCAGCGCCTAGCTCGGCGCCCACCCGGGCAGCGTGAGCGACGACGCCAGTTTCATACTCGTTATCAATTCGAGGACCGCGGGTATACATCATGGCGACCAGCGGCATTCCCCACTGCTGACATTTATTACCAATTTCACCAAATTTCTGGAGCATGAGGTATTCGTTTTCTGCACCCAGATTAATATGGATTGAAACAGCGTCAGCACCCATGCGAACGGCTTCCTCAACGGTACAGCTCTGGATCTTATGGTTGGGTCGCAGAGAAAGAGAAGTGCTGGCGGACATGTGAATGATAAGTCCCACGTCTTCACCGCCGCCGCGGTGTCCGTGAGCCACCATCCCTTTGTGCATCAACACAGCCGTCGCTCCTCCTTCAACGACGTTGTCGACAGCCCGGGACATATTTTCCAGACCGGGCACAGGCCCAATTGTTACGCCGTGATCCATGGGCACGATTACTGTGTTGCCCGACTCACGGTTCATCAATCTTTCCATACGAATATCCTTGCCAATCATTACCTAATTCACCTCAAAAATTTTCTGATTTTACTACAAACTGGCACGATTAATTACAGCGCCACCGCTGTAGCAGCATAAAAAAGATACAGTTATTTTAGTGGCTCTATTGAAATCCTTTTTGCTATCTTAGAGAGCAATTGATTAGTGCTACTTTTTAAAAATATCCATACGCTTTACTTGGGCTACTCAAAGGTGTTTGACGGATTTATAGCTGGCAATAGATCTTGGATGATCTGATTATTGCCAGATATACCTCGGAGATTGGCCGGAGGCCAATCAAGAATGAGTCCCAACACCTTTGAGTAGACCGGTTTCAGTAAGGATTTCAATAGAACCATTTTGTTAAAAAATAACTAAAAATAGCGCTGCGCCGCGCGGTTAATTAACCGGGCTAATTAGTGACGGCTTCAAAACCAACAAATTCAGCCGTGCTTCCCAGTTCCTCTTCGATTTTGAGCAGCCGGTTATATTTGGCGATACGATCACTGCGGCTGGCCGACCCCGTTTTAATCTGTCCGGTGTTCAGGGCGACTGCCAGGTCGGCGATTGTTGTGTCCTCGGTCTCACCGGAACGGTGGGAGATCATCGAGGTGTAAGCGGCCGAACTGGCCAGATTTACCGTCTCGATTGTTTCCGATACAGTTCCGATCTGGTTAACCTTAATCAAGATAGAGTTGGCGATTCCTTTTTCAATTCCCTCGGCAAGTATACGGGGGTTGGTTACGAAATTGTCGTCGCCGACAAGCTGGAGCTTATCGCCAAGCCGGTCGGTCAATTTTTTCCAACCGTCCCAGTCGTTTTCGTCACAACCGTCTTCGATGGAGACAATTGGAAATTCATCAATCCATTCGGTGTAGAGATCAATTATCTCGTCTGTTGAAAGCGAGCGTCCTTCTCCGGCCAGGTGATACTCTCCATCCTCGAAAATTTCTGAGGCAGCAACGTCCAGGGCCAGGGCCACGTCATCCCCGGGCCGGTAGCCGGCCTTCTCAATGGCCTCAATTATTAGCTCCAGTGCTTCGCCGTTCGAGTTAAGGTCGGGGGCAAAACCGCCCTCGTCGCCAACCGTGGTTGAGTAGTTTCGTTCTCCGAGCACACTCTGCAGGCTGTGGAAGACCTCAACGCCTGAGCGGAGGGCTTCGGAAAAGCAGACCGCGCCTCCGGGAACGATCATAAACTCCTGGATGTCGACGTTGTTGTCGGCGTGTTCGCCGCCGTTCAGTATGTTCATGAAGGGGAGCGGTAACCGGCGAGCCCCGGCGCCACCAAGGTAGCGGTAAAGGGGCAGGATAGCAGCATCGGCTGCCGCTTTAGCAGCAGCTATCGAAACGCTAAGAATAGCGTTAGCTCCGAGCCCCCCCTTGTTGTCTGTTCCGTCCAGGTCAAGCATAATTTGATCAACCAGAAGCTGGTCGGTGGCGTCAACGCCCCGAAGCTCAGGAGCAATCTTTTCGTTTACATTTTCGACTGCTTTTTTAACCCCTTTTCCAAGGTAGCGGTCCGGGTCTTCGTCGCGCAGCTCAACGGCCTCTCTTTCGCCGGTAGAAGCGCCCGAAGGGACCATGGAGCTGCCGGAAAAACCGCTGGCAGTCACCACTTCGGCCGCCACTGTGGGATTACCTCGTGAATCTAAAACCTCTCGCGCATGAACCTCTTCTATAATTGACATCTTTTTTTCCTCCTGAATGAGATAAGTTAAGCTAAATTATTTCTACAATATATTTGTGCCTGCAGCCACATCTGCATCCGGCTGAAGAAGCGAGACACCATCATCACCGTCAGCGGCCAGCAGCATTCCTTCGCTCTTCTCTCCGCGCAGTGTCGCCGGCTCAAGATTAACCAGGACGACGATTTTCCTGCCCTCCAGCTCCGACGGTGTGTAATGGCCCTTCAATCCGGCGACAAGCTGAATTTTTTTGTCTCCAACGTCGGTCTGCAGTAGTAAAAGATTGTCGGCGTTTGGATGATCGGTGCATTCAACCACCTCGCCGATCCGTAAATCGAGCTTTTGAAAGTCCTCAAACGATACAGTCATAGGTATTTTCCCTCCTTGATTTGGATGATGATTTTTTACAGCCCTGAAAATCATACCAAAACCCTCTGTTCTGTCAATTTATGTGGCGGCGATCAAGAAGTATTTATAACACCCAAACTGGTTATGCGGGCGTTTTCTTTTATCGCCAGTCCGGCTTCTGGAATCTGTAGCGGCAGAATTAGCGACAACTCCCTGGTCTCGCCACTGATCCGCTTGCTCGGCTGTGTTGCTCCTCCGGCCAGCCAAACCATTATTAAAACCTCCAGTTGGATAAAGTATGAGTTTAAACACTGTGCGTTTTTTGCATCTGCAATCGTTAACTTTACAAAAAATACCAACTTTTTGAAATACCCCGTGCTGTCGGTCCAGAATTTTCTATCGTCTTTCTCCCTTTCTCCAACACTCTTCCGCGGAATAAGGGAAAACCGTTACCGATCTCGTCATTGCGGGCCCTGACCCGCAATCCATTTTTCACCCCCCTTTGTCTTTCCCCCCTTCAAGGGGGGAAAAGGAAAGGGGGGATGGTTTTGACCTAAAGGTCGTCATTGCGGACCCTGATCCGCAATCCATTTTAAGGTTTCAGGTTTTCCGCACTTGTGTTCCCCTGCACTTGACCTTGCCTAATCTCCTCATCTCCTAATATCCTAATTTCCTCTTCTCGGAGCAAGTTTCCCAATATTGTTTGATAACCATTAAAAATCCAACATGGATTCCGGATCGCGCTCCCTACGGTCGCTTGCCCGGAATGACGTCAAGTTCAAGAACATGAACAAGATTATGAGCACTTAATGGATTTGAATTAGCTTTCAGCTTTTGGCTTTGAGCTTTAAGCTGGTGTTTTCCGGTTCGGAGGCCGGAATGACGGAATCCGGGATAGGTAAAACTTGCAGACAACCGGCCATAATGGTATTCTTTTCGTCGTTTGAACAGTAATTTCAAATAACAGAATTGCGAGTGATTGTGATGAAACAGGTTAATGTTATGGGAGATAAAATAGAGATACCCGACGACCAGTCGCTTTATGAATTGGCAAAAAAATTAGAAAAAAACGAAGCCCTGGGAGCGCTTGTTAACGGTGAGCTGCAGGACTTGCGTGAGCAGCCGCCGGAAGGCGCTGAAATACAGTTTGTAACTTACGAAGATTCGGCCGGCAAGCATATCTACTGGCATACCGCCTCTCATGTGCTTGCTCATGCTATGCAATACTACATGGATGGTGACCTTAAACTGGCGATAGGCCCGCCCGTGGATGATGGTTTTTACTATGATTTTGATCTGCCGCGTAATCTCTCAGAAGACGAACTGGAGAACCTGGAGGGAATTATTCAGCAGATTATCCAGCGGGGCATCCCGATCGAGCGTTACTCCTGCAGCGTCGAGGAGGCGCGGCAAAAATTTAAAGAAAGCGGAGCCGAATACAAGCTGGAACTACTTGACGAGCTTGACGGTGAGCCCAGTTTCTACCGCCAGCAGGATTTTGAAGACCTCTGTGGCGGCCCGCACTTGATGTCAACCGGCGACCTCGGCGTGATAAAGCTTACCAAGCTTGCCGGCGCCTACTGGCGTGGCGACGAGACCGGTCCGATGCTCCAGCGAGTTTACGGGGTTGCTTTTCAGACTGAGACTGAATTGGAAGAATACGAAAAGATGCTGGAGGAAGCGAAAAAACGGGACCACCGTCGTCTTGGACGTGAACTTGATCTATTCCATATCAGCGAAGAGGTGGGACCCGGATTGATTATTTGGCACCCGCGAGGTGCTGAAATTCGTCAGGAAATTGAAAATTACTGGCGCAACCGCCACCGCGAAGAGGGGTATCGCTCAGTTCGAACTCCTCATCTGGCACAGGAGGAACTCTGGGAAGTGAGTGGTCACCTGGATCATTACAAGCAGCACATGTTCCCGCGTATGGAGATGGACGACCGTAACTACAGGGTAAAGCCGATGAACTGTCCCTTTCACATGCAAATATTTAACTCCCGGACCCGTAGTTACCGCGACCTGCCGATTCGATACGCTGAGCTGGGGACCGTCTACCGCTATGAAAAATCCGGTGTTTTACACGGTCTTCTGCGTGTGCGAGGTTTTACCCAGGATGACGCCCACATATACTGCCGGCCTAAACAGCTTGAGGAGGAGCTGCAGCAGCTGCTTGAGTTTACCACTGAAATTCTTTCAACTTTTGGATTTAAAGACTACGAAATATTTGTAAGCACCCGACCGGACGATTACGTTGGTTCGGAGGACCGCTGGGAGCTGGCCACCAACTCTCTCAAAAATGCTCTGGAAGAGGCCGGGCTTGATTACGATATTGACCCCGGCGAAGGGGTTTATTACGGTCCTAAAATTGACCTAAAAATTCGTGACTCATTGGACCGGGAGTGGCAGTGCAGCACTATCCAGGTGGACTTTAATATTCCAGAACGTTTTGATGTTGCCTATGTTGACGAGGACGGCGAGGAACAGCGTCCAATTATGATTCACCGGGCTCTTTTCGGGTCAATTGAGAGGTTTTTTGGCTGTCTGGTCGAACACTACGGCGGTGCCTTCCCCCCCTGGCTGGCACCAACCCCTGTCTGGATTCTGCCGGTTGATCCCGCAAACCGCGAATACGCCGAGGAAATAGCCGCTCAGTTCCGAAATGAAAACATCAATTCGAGTATTCAGCCGGCCTCCGAAAGCCTTGGCAAACGAATTCGGACTGCTATCAAGCAGAAGATCCCCTACGCAATTATAGTCGGTAGCGATGAAGAAGAGGCAAGAAGTGTTGAGGTTCGAACTTATGGTGAGGAGGAAAGCAACACTCTGTCTGTTGATGAAGCCGTTCAACGGCTTCGTCAGATCATTGATTCCAGACAGCCGATAACACCACTGGGCTAAAACCCCAAAAAATGTTATTATTTTGGTGAAAATAAGATATCATTACTTGGTTGTACAGGTAAGGATACACAAAAACTTGTTTTGGAGGTGCCTTTGATAGGAAAATCGGAAGAGAATATTCGGGTTAACGAGGAAATAACTGACGATGAGGTAAGGCTGGTCACAGAGGACAGTGAGCAGATTGGTATAGTGTCTACGGAGAAGGCGTTGGAAGAGGCCAGAAGTCGAGACAAGGATCTGGTCGAAGTGGCGCCAAACGCTAAGCCCGTCGTTGTCAAGATGATGGATTATGGCAAATATAAATATGAGAAGCAAAAGGCGCGTCAGGCGGCGCGACAGGCCCAGGACACGATGAAGTTAAAACAACTGCGCTTCAACCCGCAGATTGAAGAGCATGATTTGGACTTTAAGCTTAACGACGCCAGACGTTTTTTGAATAACAACAATAAGGTGAAGTTCCAGGTTTTCTTCCGGGGCAGGCAAATCACCAAGCCTGAACTGGGCAGGAGACTATTGAATAAAATTAAAGAAGAGCTTGAGGAAGAGGGAGAAGTGACAAAAGAACCGACCATGGAAGGTCACATGATGACCATGGTTGTTGAACCCAGTTGATTGAACGGAGGTATACGTTATGTCTAAAAAAATGAAGACCCGTAAAGCGGTTGCAAAAAGGTTTAAAATTACCGGCACCGGTAAGGTTATGCATCACCGTGCCCGGAAAAGTCATCTGCTTTCTAAGATGGGCAGCGATGCTAAACGTCAACTAAGAGGCTCCAAGGAGATCAATCGTTCGGACTTCAAACGCATAAAGAAAATGATGCCTTACGGCTGAGTAACTGCGTTTCTGGAGACGTAACTGAAGATTGACCCGCCTGTGCGGCTTATACCGCTGCCGCAATTAACCGTTAAAAATTGAAATAAGACTGCTACTTAAGTTAAAAGAAGGAGGAGTAGAAAATGGCTGGTACTAAAAAAAGTAAAATTAGACGCCGACGGCACAAGAAGGTTTTAAAACAAGCTCGTGGCTACCGGGGAGGACGTAGCACTAATTACCGGGAAGCCAAGCAGAGCGTTGAACGTGGACTAAAACACGCCTACCGCCATCGCAAGGAGAAAAAGCGGAACTTTCGGCGCCTGTGGATTACACGTATCAATGCAGCCGCTCGCCAGAACGGTATGTCCTACAGTCAGTTGATTGGTAAACTGAAGAAAGCTGACGTTAAATTGAATCGCAAGATGCTTGCCGACCTGGCAGTTCGTGACCCCGAGGCGTTCAGTGCCATAGTAGATTTTGCTCGGGAGATTGAGTGAGTTTGCCTTCACCACTCGAGCTGCTTGACCAGCTCGAAAGTGAGGCGCCAGCAGAGCTGGAGGACTGCACCTCGCCGGAGGAGCTGGAAGATTATCGTGTGAAATATCTCGGCCGCAGCGGGATGCTGCGCCAGATACTCAGTTCCATAGGTGAGATCCCGAGCGAGCAGCGGCCCCAGGTTGGAAAAAGAGCAAATGCCTTAAAACAGAAACTCTCCAAAAAATTTGAACAAAAGCAGGGAAAAGTTTCCAGTTCTTCCGGGTCAGAAGAAGGTGCCCCCCCTTTCGACCCGACCCTGCCCGGTCGGGTTAACTCCCGTGGGAGTAAACATCCGCTAAATTTAGCTCTGGAGCGGATTGTGGAAATCTTTGAGCGTATGGGTTACACCACTGTCGAGGGCCCGGAGATAGAGACTGATTTCTACAATTTCGAAGCTTTGAACATTCCCGCCGATCATCCCGCACGCGATATGCACGATACCCTTTATCTTGAGGACGGTCGGCTGCTTAGAACCCATACTTCTCCTGTCCAGGTGCACGTTATGGAGGCTGAAAAGCCGCCGCTTCAAATAATAGCTCCCGGTAGGACTTTTCGACGCGATGCCGCCGATATGTCTCATTCACCGGTTTTTCACCAGGTCGAAGGGCTCTGGGTTGACAGGCAGGCGACTTTTGCTGATCTGAAAGGGACCCTGGAACTCTTTGTTCACCGTTTTTTTGGGCCTGAAACCCGGCTTCGTTTTCGTCCGAGTTACTTTCCCTTTACAGAGCCATCAGCCGAGGTAGACATTCAATTTGAAGAAGCTGGAGGCGAATGGCTTGAAATTTTGGGCGCCGGCATGGTCGATCCGGAAGTTTTCAAAGCAGTCGGATATGACACTGATCGCTGGCAGGGGTTTGCATTTGGAATGGGAGTTGAGCGACTGGCCATGCTTAAATACGGCATTGACAATCTGCAGCTTTTCTATGAAAACGATCTCAGGTTCTTGAACCAATTTTAACGGAGAAATTCGATGCGTATACTAACTGACTGGCTGGCTGAATTTGTAGAACTTCCTTCAAAAACTGAGGATCTGGCGCGCCGGCTCACTGACATTGGGCTGGAGGTCGATGCGACGCTGGACCTGGCCCATCTTAACCGGGGTGTCCTAAGTGCCCGGGTGGAAGAAATATCTCCTCACGACTCGCGGTCTGACCTGAAGATTTGTCAGGTGAATGACGGTTCTCGAAGCTGTCAGGTAGTTACCGCGGCGCCTCAGGTGCAAGCCGGGAAAACCTACCTCTGGGCCCCGCCGGGTAGCTTTCTGAACGGAGAACAGGTTGAAACAAGAAAATTCGCCGGGCACGACTCGGAAGGACTTCTTTGCTCTTCGCGTGAGCTTGGTTTAACAACTGATGCCCAGACTTTGCTAAACCTTCCCGAAAAGATTAAGCCGGGTCAGCCGGCTTCCAAAATCCTTGATCTTGAAGCCCCGATTCTGGAGCTTGACCTGACTCCAAACCGTAGCGACTGTCTCTCGCATCTTGGTGTCGCCCGCGATTTTGCAGCCGCTGAAAACCTGGACTTAAAAGACCCACGTCCAAATTCTCTGCCGGCGGGAGTTGCAGAGACAGATCTCGAGGTAAAAATCGAAGCCCCCGAAGCCTGCTGGAGTTATACTGCTGTTCCAGTGAGTGGAGTAAAAGTAGCCGAGTCTTCTTTTGAGATCCAGAAAAAAATATTAAAAATGGGTCTGCGTCCTTTGAATAATATAGTTGACATCACAAACTATACTCTGTTTGAAGTTGGCCATCCTCTGCATCCGTTTGACGCCGACCGGCTTCAGTTGCCGGTTATTGTTCGTTACGCAAGACAAGCTGAGAAACTGACCACGCTTGATGACGAAAAACGCCAGTTGGCCCAGGAGGATCTGGTCATCGCCGACGCGCGCCGGCCGCAGGCACTGGCCGGTGTTATGGGCGGTGCTTACAGTCAGGTCAGCGCGTCGACCAACCGGATTTTGCTGGAAGGTGCTTATTTTGAACCCACCGGTATTCGTTCGAGTGCCCAGGACCACAAGCTTTCTACTGAAGCCTCGCACCGTTTTGAACGTGGGGTGGACCCAGAAAATTATGATCGCTGCCTGGCTCGCTGTCTTCAGCTTTTTGAACAGGATCCCGCGCAGGATGAAGAGCAACTACAAATAAACAAATCGGTGACCTGCCGGGCTAAAGATGCACCCCAAATACGGATCCCCTACAAACCTGAGTTGTTCGAACAAATTATTGGTTATGAAGTTGGCCCGGAGAAGACGTCCAACCAGCTTGAGAAACTTGGTCTTAACGTGCAGGAAAACAAGCGAGAATGGCAGGTCGATGTTCCCGCCTGGCGATCCGATTTACGCCGCCCTGAAGATCTCGTTGAGGAAGTTGTCCGGCTGCAGGGTTACGAACAGATTCCGGTTACTTACCCCCGGCTTAATTCTGAACGCACACCGGATCACGAGGAACGCCTCGAATCCAAGGTTCGCAATTTCCTTGTCAACCAGGGATATTCAGAAAATATAAACTTTAGTTTTCTGGGTCCCGATGAACATCGTTTTGCAGAAGTGCCCGGCGAAGAAAGCCTTCATCTCGCCAATCCGCTCGCGGTCACACAAAAAACTATGCGGCAGACCCTCCTCGATTCACTGTTTACCAGTTTTGAGGACAACTTCGCCGCTGGAAACGAGGAGCTCTCTCTCTTTGAAATTGGGCGCGTTTTTCCCGGTAAGAGTGAGGCTGAGCCTCTGCACCTGGCCATACTCTCCCATACCCATATTTACGAGCAACACTGGGATGATAGCAATCGCTATCAGGATTTTTACGATCTTAAGGGTCTGCTGGAAAAGCTGTTCGCCCAGCTCCATCTACCTCGCTTTGAGCTAAAAACCGTTGAACTACCGGGAATGATGCCCGAAAAATCAACTCGCATTGTGGTCGCGGACAGACAGGTCGGGAAACTGGGGCGGATAAGTGAAGATTTGCTTTCTTACGACTATCCCGGTCCGGTTCTTGGGGCTGAACTTAACCTTGATGGGCTACCTGAACCCCGGCCGCGCAGTTATTCCAAATTTTCCACTCAACCGCCGGTTAAGCGTGACCTTGATCTTGTAGTTGACCTGGACCAACAGGTGGAACCACTCGAAAAAACTATTCGCACGACCGCCGACTGGCTGGAGGAAATCAATCTATTTGATCTCTATCAGGGGGAGCCGCTTCCTGCCGGAAAAAAAAGTCTTAGCTTCAGACTTTTATTTCGGGCAGAGGATCGTTCCCTGAGCGATGATGAAGTCAATAATATTCAGGACAAAATTTTGTCCACACTGCAAGACAAATACAACGCCCAGTTGCGCGATGAGTGAAAGAGACAATTACTACGAGGAGCTTTTAAAAGAACATCTTGACGCGGTCGAGGAACTTCTGATTAAATTTGAACGGACCCGGGCGGAGCTCCAACAGTTGCAAGAAAAAAATAAAGAGTTAAAACAGGAGTTATCTGAAGCAGGGTCTGAGATACAATCGTTGGAAAGTGATCTGGAGCGGCAGACCGCTGCCGCTGTCGATTTGACGGGCGCGTTAGAACAAAAATTTAAACATATTATGAGCCTTGTAGATGAGACGAGCTGAGTGATTTAAATGGCTGATTCTGTAGAATTACTTGGCGTGAACATTCCCGTGAAAACGGGTGAGGACCCCGAGTTGATCGAGCGGTCGTTGAGACTGGTAGAGGACAAAATTGAAACGATTAAGACCAAGGCCCCGCAGGCCAGTCGCCTTCAGGTGGCATTGCTTGTTTCTTTAAATCTTGCCGGCGAATTAACTGCGGCGGAGATTGAAGACCGCCCGGCCGAACTGACCGACGAGCTTTTGAACCGTTTCGAGCAGATCCAGAAAAAAATGAAGGCTATTGAGGAGGAGTAAATAGTGGCTTTACCACGTCCCTTCCGTCCACCAAAAGGGGATAAGCTGGAGGGGGAAATAGCTTCGGCCAAGAAACCCGTGCTCATCTATTTTATCGAGCCCAGATCAAATCTCTGTCAGTTGATTGAACCAGCCGTTTCAAAAGTAGCTCAGGAACATATAAATATTTTCACTTTCATAGCTGCCCGTATTCGTGACTACCGTGACTACTTTTATCAGTGGGGGATCAAAAGCTGTCCCGCCTTTATTATTTTCCGCGATGGTAAGGAATTACGGCGGCTGGGTGATTTTCACTACACTGATGAGTTTAAGCACGTGTTCAAAGATTTTCTCGTCGGGAGATTTCTCTTTGAAACCTCAAAATTTGAACTCGTGGATTCAGTTTCATTTCCTCACATTATTAATACAGGCACATATTTTCATCTTGTTGCCGTTATGAACCCTGCGGAGCCGACAAACTGGCAGGTCAGTCCTTCGCTTGAAAAAATAAAATCGCGCGCCAGCAGCCAGGTTAGACTTTCACTGGTTAATGCCACGAAAAATCCTGACCTTGTAAAAAAACAGGGCATAACAAAATTTCCCACCGTATTACTCTTTCAGGAGGGTGCTTGCCTCAAACGCTGGGACGATTTTCGCAACATATCAAAATTTGTCCGCGACTGTTTGGAAAAAATACGTGGCGACTGAGCAGGAGAGCAATCTTTTTAAGCAACAGCCTGCCGGAGATACTGATCCGGCGACGCAGCCTCTTCCTTTGCGGCTTGCCCCCCGTGACCTGTCTGAGTTTGTAGGTCAGGAAAATGCGGTCGGTCCGGGGACCCCACTCAGAAGAGCTCTTGAGGCCGACCGGCTGAGTAGTCTTATTATTCACGGTCCTCCCGGAGTTGGTAAAACAGCTCTCGCAAATATTGTTGCCCGCCGCACTGATGCCGCCTTTGAGCGTTTGAATGCTGTCCTTGCGGGCAAGGATGACCTGCGGGCGGTCATTGAACGGGCGCGCCAGCGTCAGCAGGCTCAATCCAGACGGACGATTCTTTTCTTCGATGAAATTCACCGTTTTAACAAAGCCCAGCAGGACGCGCTCCTGCCTTCAGTAGAAAAAAGAACTCTGATCTTAATCGGCGCTACTACTCAGAATCCCTATTACTACCTGAACAACGCTCTTATTTCTCGCTCCCTGCTGGTTGAATTTAAAAAATTGAGCGAGGATAACCTCCGTATTCTCTTAAATCGTGCTTTGAGGGATGAACGTGGATATGACGGGGAGGTTGAATTGACCGCGGAAGCAGAAGAATATATTCTCGACGTTGCCGGTGGAGATGGACGCCGTCTGCTTCAAGGGTTGGAGATCGCCGTTCTGACTGCGGAACAGAAGACGATTAACCGTGACCTTCTGGAGGGTGTTTATCAAGAAAAATATGTCGATTACGATCGCGACGCCGACCATCACTATGACGTTGCCTCGGCCTTTATAAAGAGCATTAGAGGATCGGACCCGGACGCTGCTATTTATTATCTCGCTCGTATGCTGGAAGCCGGCGAAGACCCCCGGTTTATCGCCCGTCGCCTTATAATCGCTGCTTCCGAGGATATTGGCAACGCTGCTCCCTATGCTCTCACCCTGACGGTTGCCGCCCAGCAGGCTGTTGAAACCGTGGGTCTTCCGGAAGCACAGATTCCGCTGGCCCAGGCCACTACCTACCTGGCTTCCTCACCCAAGAGCAATGCCAGCTATGAGGCTATAAAAAAGGCCCGCCAGGCAATAAGGGATGGACTCGAACTCCCCGTCCCCCCACACCTGCGCGATAGCAGTTACGGCAGTGAAAAAGATAAACAGGCGAGCGGGGAATACCAGTATCCTCATAATTATCCGGGCGCCTACGTTAAGCAGGATTACCTAACAGAGCCGCAGGACTTTTATAAACCCACTTCACATGGGCAGGAGAGTCGCCTGAAGAAATACCTGGATGAGCTTGCCGGAGAGTGAAAAGTTCAGGGCAAAAAGTTTTTATAATATTCTAAAAGTCGTTCAATAGTTTTTTCCCAACTGTACTTTTTCGTATGTGTTACAAGTTTTTCGTCGGTGTCGGACTCGTATTTTAGCTCCAGAAGCGCATCTACCAGTTCCTCCTCAAAATAACTGTCTTCCAGCTGAATTGCGTGACCGTCTATAATTTCTTTGACCGACCCTATAGTTCTGACCACCGGCCGTGTTCCACAGGCCATCGCCTCCAGCACCGGAAAGCCAAATCCTTCGTAACGGGAGGGAAAAATCAGTCCGCTGGCTCCACTGTAGAGCCCGGCCAATTCGTTATCGTCGACGTAGCCCGGAAATATAAGCTGATTTCTTCGTCCGGGCCATTTTCGTTTCAACTGTTCTGAATACTCGCCTTGTTTGCCGGCTACAACCAGCGAGACTTCTTGTAGCTTTTCAACATCCCAGCGGGTAATCACAGGTTCCAGGCTTTTTCTTGGATCATATTTGCTGAGGTCGGCCACCATAAGGAAGTAAGGACGCCGCAGCCGGTATTTCTGACAGAGTTCTTTAATCTCTGTCTCCGCTCTCGGATAAAAACGTTTCCTGTCTATTCCATGTGGAATCGGTTGAATTCTGTCCTCATTTATAGCAAACATCATCGCCAGGTCTTCAGCCGTGCTGTGTGATGGTGTTACTACTCCGGCCGATGATTTTATTTGCCTTTTCATTCGCCAGTATAGATACTGCACAAATAGGTTGGGTTGATAACGCTCCCGGTAAATGTATGGAATTAGATCATGAACCATGGTTACCACTGGTGCTGAGCTAAAAGGTGGAACTTTCATCGGGTCAATGATCTGGAGCAGGTCGATCTCCTGCGTGCGATAACTCCAGGCCAGCCGCCAGCGGTCCCAGAGCTGATCTTTCCACTGGTCATCCCTGGTTCCCGTGGAGCGTGGAAATTCATCAGTGCTGTATGGAGCCACCTCAATTTCTGGCCGCCGGCTCAACTCTTCAAAATAGGCCTGGGCAACGCGGCCAAATCCACGCGTCCGATGAGCCGTATGTAGGGTTGTTAATTCCAATCCGAGCTTAATTTTTGTAACCACGGCTACTCATTCCTCACAAAATCACTGGATATCAAGTCGACCACCGGCCCGGCGACTGGCTTGCTTGAGGGGTTGTAAAAAATCGCTGTCTACTCGTATATCGCCCAGCTTAACCTCGGGTTTTACACTGCCGTGAAAATCGCTGCCCCCGGTAACAATCAAATCGTGTTTGCGGGCTAACTTCCAGTAATGGGCAGAGTCTTCGGCTTGATTGTCGGAGTAAAAAACCTCTAATCCTTCTATCCCAAGGCCAATCAGCCGTTTTAAATCAAGTTTACCTTCATGCAGGACCGGGTGGGCAAGCACCGGCACGCCGCCGGACTCTTTTATTAAACCTATCGCTTCGTTTACTCCCATTCGTTCCTTGGGGACTTTATCAAGCGGCCGGCCGTGAGCCAGGTATTGATTAAAAGCTTCGGCAGTGGAATTAACCACTCCCTTCGCAACTAAGGTCTGTGCTACGTGAGGTTTACCAATCAGGCTCTTGCCGGCGCGGCGGGAAACTTCGTCAAAAGATATTTTGATTCCAGTGTGCCTTGCTAAAACTTCAAGCATTCTCCGAACACGATCGGCCCGGGCCTGTTCAAAAAAATTCAGTCGTTTTTTCAGTTTTGGGCGCGTCCAGTCTATGTAGTAGCCAAGGATATGAAATCGTTTTTTGCCGCTCTGACAGCTTATTTCTACACCGGGGACAGTAGTTAGAGACAAATTTTGACCGGCGGACATAAACTCTTCAACTCCGGCTACGGTGTCATGGTCGGTCAGCGCAAGTATCTCCAGTCCGGCCGACTCGGCTCGTTTTGCCAGCTCTTTTGGTTTGAACTGGCCATCCGAGGCAAAAGAGTGTGAGTGGAGATCCATTCCACCCTGTTCGATGAGCGCCTTCTCGTAACTTGTCATTAAAACTCCTCCAGCCGGTCCCAGAATGTTCCGTGGCGAGTGGCTGCGTAGGCATTGTGGTTGTGGATCGATTCATAGCTAACGCATTCAGCCACAAAATCCTTTATCTGTTCATGTTCTTTTAAACTGGCGCTTAAATCGCGGACAATATCCTCGACAAACTTGGGATTCTCGTAGGCTTCGTTAGTAAGATAGGCTTCATCTTCTCTTTTCAACAGCGCATAAACCTGGCTGCTACCGCTGTTTTCAATTAGCTCAATCATTTCTTCCAACCAGACCATGCCGTCGATAACCGCCCTGGTTTTGACCCGCGCCCGCTGGTTGTGGGCGCCACCCTCGCTGTTTGATTTACTGCAGGGACATAAGGATGTTACCGGAACTTCGGTTCTGATCCAGATATTAACTTTATCCTCAACCAGTAGTCCACCGAAGCCGCAGTTGAAATCAACAAGAGCAGCCTTTTCCGACAGCGGCGAATCTTTGGGCATAAAGTAGTCGAAATCGAATCGAGCGTAAGCATTAGTTGACTCCAGTCGCTCTCTCATATCTCGCAGAAATTCTCCCACTGAGTGGAGGGTGAAACGGGAACGTCTGTAGTCTTCCGCCAGTTCCACAAAACGGCTCAAATGGGCACCGCGTTGATTTTTGTCAAGATTTACGCCGAAATTTGCCGTGGCTACGACGGGTTGTGTGTCGTTTGCCCGGTCGGCGACAAGCAGCGGCAGTTTAAAATCTCGGATTCCTACCCGGTGCAGCTCTTCCTCTTGAGCAGCCGGGCTGTCCTGCACGTCCTTCATTTTTTCTTTGTTAACCAAGAAGTTTCACTCCTGAAAAAAGCAGTTATTTTTTCATCGCGAATCGAGTCCCGCTCCATATTTTCCTTGCCGCCTGGTCTTCCCCCCGCGGGGAAGAAAATATGATCCCCTTCCGGTAGGTTCTGGCTCGTCATAAAGTGGGCTGTATTATACAATGTAACAGGCAAAACTACGAATTTTTTCCAATCAAAATTTAGCTGTTAAATAAAAAAAAGGATAAACAGTGGATAAACAGGCTAACGACTCAAAAAACGGTTTCAATCATAGTTTAAACAAGCTGCCCGCCGGTTTCCTGCGTCGGCTCATCATGGCCTGCAGTAATCCAAAATTTTATGTCTTTCCACTTTCCGAAAAGACCAGTTCAACTGTTGGTTACTTTTTTAAGCTTCTACTCCTCCTCGGGGCTATCCAGGTGCTCGCCGGTAGTTTTTTTGTCTGGAATGTGAGTGGCGTCGTCGGCGAAAACTTAATGGCCGACTGGCCGGACGTCTATTTCCAAAACGGTGACCTCCGGATTCAAAATCAGTCCCCCTACAGCCTGGAAATTTATCAGGATTACCGAATAATTATTGATCCGGAAGGTAGTGTTAATCGAGCCCGGCTGGATGACGACGTGCTCGCTGTTGCTGTCAACGGCAGATTGTTTGCCCGCTCCGGCCCTGGCATGTTCATGGATTTTTCGACCCGTTATTATGAAGAGACTAAAGGGGCCCCGGAAATACTCGTTGATACCGCCTTTATTAGTGACTGGCTCCCTTATTTTCGAATTGCACTTATTTTTTCACTTGCTGCTCTGACTCTACTTGAACTTCTGTTCAGCTCAATACTCCGGATAGTTCTAATCAGTAGCGGAGGAATTATCGCCCGGGACAACGTCCCGGAAGACCCTGGCTGGGGACAACTCCTGCTTGTATCCGCTTACGCCATCACGCCTGTCCTTATCGTTCAGACTGTTCTCTTTCCCCTGCGCTTGGCGGGAATTAATATACCTTACGCAGAGTTTATTACACTGGTAGCCGGTATAGTTTGGGTCTATTTTGCCATCAATCATTACCAGGAAAATATCGAACAATTTGGTACTAGTTCACCACCGGATACGCCGGAGAATAGAGAAATTTGATTTTTTTACTTAAAAAGGTGCCTGCCCATGTTTCGTCGTTCCAGCCTTATTTTTCTTATTTTTACTGCCGTTATTTTGTTCGGGTTTGCGGATAATTTGAGCGCCAGTGAAGATCACTGGAAAGAGCAGCGCCAGGTGCTCAATTATGCAATTGAATGTCAGGATAACGGCGCTAACTGTCAGTTGATTAATACGGGAGAATCCGGTGAGCGTCGCCAGCTTGTAAGCCGGGGAAGTCTGGAGCAGATGGAGGAGACCCTGGTAGAGATGCTGCAGGCTCAATATGGTAACGGCTTTCCTAACCTGCCCATCTGGACCCTGGGTGGGGACCAATTTTGGGCTGACGTCTTTGTCTATCACGGCTGGAGAATCCAGGAGAACGTCTTTGCCGGACATCACCGGCTACTGGACGCACAGGACTTGAGACGCGCCTGGGGTAGTTACGAAGCCTGCCAGAGTGCTTTTCAAACTTATCGCCGGGATCTGAAGTTTGAGCCAAAAAGCAACCACTGGGTTTTTATTCTACACGGTCTATTTCGCGGCAAGGATAGTGTCGAGCCCTTACGCTCCGAGCTTAGCGAGGCTGGTTTTGAGGCACAAACAGTTAATTATCCGAGCACCCGGCGGTCTATTGACGAGCATGCCGAACAGCTGGCTACTATCATAAAACGTGCTGACGGTGCTGATACAGTCTCTTTTGTCACCCAGAGTCTGGGTGGTATAGTTGTTCGCCGTCTTTTCGCCGATGCTGACTGGCAGGAGAATATTGATATAGGTAAAATTGTCATGGTTGCTCCTCCCAACCGTGGGTCTCAGGTCGCAGAAGCTCTGGAAGATTTTTTTCCTTTCCAGGTTCTGGCCGGAGAAAGCGGAAAAGCGTTAACCGAAGAACAGGTCAGTCAGCTTCCTGTTCCCGATGTTGAAATAGGTATAATTGCCGGTCAGGTTGGCGGCGAGGATGGATGGAATCCTCTGATTACAGGCCCGGGAGACGGAACTATTAGCATTTCTACTACACGTCTTGAAAATGCCGCCGATTTTCTTGTGGTCAGGGGGATGCACAGTTTTCTGCCCGGCCTGCAAGAGGTGCGTCAGGCTACCGTCCACTTTTTGCAAACCGGCAAATTTCCCTAAACTATCTTCTTCATGAGCTCCTCTGCTTCGGCTTCCGACTGCACTCCGTTTATCACTGCTTCCCCGTCGGCGTGCAGATGGATGGTCACGTCCTCTTTGATTATTACCAGCGCTTCAAGCTGCTCCATGTCGACAACACGTTGAAAATTTAATTCAGCCTGCTTCTTTAACTCAGATAGGTCAGGTGCGTATCCCAAATCGCCACGCACTGTGTAGGAGTCGTCCTCGGCACAGTATTCATATATTGATAGCTCAAGCTCTGTTTCTTCACTCATTTTACTCCACCTTATAATCTGTCTTTTGTTGTTAACTACTCACTTTATTTTCCCCCTTGACGGGGGGAAAACAAAGGGGGGGAACGGGCCCTCACCTTCCAGCGAAGAGGGGATAGATGAGTAGTTACTTTTGTTGTTAATTGTTGAGGTGGGGTTTAATTTCACGTCTGATTGACTCCACTTTGTCGCCGGGAGAATCTGCTCGGTAGATGTCGCGTCCAATGATTTCAAAGTCAGCGCCGGCGGCAATAGCACCCCCGTATTTACCACCCTGGGCCCCAATCCCGCAGGAGACGATCACAAGTTCATCCCCTACTATCTCTCTCACTTGCTTTACTACCTGCGGCCTGTTGCCGGGCGCCTGCACTCCTTCTAATTCCATTACCACTGCCAGCTCAGCAAATTTTTTCCAGTGTGGCTCAAAAAAATCAGCCCCGCCGGGACTTGTTAGTTGAGTCACCAGAAATAGACCCAGCTTATCGGCCACTTTCTTCGCCCGCCGTAGTGCTTCCACACCAATAAAGCCGTGCAGCATCACAGCGTCTACGCCCTCTTCTTCACATAATTTAATAATTCTGTTGTTTGTTACAGGCACGTCGGCCACCTTAAAATCAGCGAAAACGGGTCGCCCGTAACGTTTTTTGGTCTCGCCAAGAAGGTTAATTCCTTCCCGCAGTATTAGCGGGTAGTTGAATTTAATTACGTCGACCTGGTCGGCCACCTCGTCCAAAATCGAAAAGGCGCTGTCCCGGTCGGGTAAATCCGCAGCAAACATTATTCCGCTATCTCTATCCCACATCTAACTCACCTCTTAATAAAAAAAGTAACTATTCACCTTATCTTTCCCCCTCACCCTAGCCCTCTCCCTACAGGGGAGAGGGAATAGATGAGTAGTTACAAAAAAAGAAAAGGCCGGGGAGTGAACTGCTCTCACAGTCCACCTCCCGGCCTCTTTGACCATTTACTGAGTTAAATACTGTCGTTAAATGCTGTAGTCGCGTGATATGGCTTCCTCAAGGTCCAGATTACCGTATAATTCTTCCAGGGTAATCTCGTAAACGGACGTAAAAGCCAACAGCTCAATCGGATCAAGCCGCCGCCTACCGGATTCACAGTTGGAAACGTAAACCTGGTCCTTACCCAGTTTTTCAGCCACGTCAGCCTGGGTCATGTCGCGCTCGTGTCGCAACTGTTTCAGTCGCGCACGTATTTGCTGCATCAACCAGAACTTGGTTGACTTGTCCAGCAATTTCTCGGGTTCTTCACGCAAATGCTTCATAACATATTACCTCACTTATATAGAAGTTTATAGTGCCTAAAAGTTGCTATACTACATAATTTTTATCCATTCAGCGCCAGTCGATTCAATTTCTTGGTGAAAAAGGCGAGAAGTGAGTAAACTAATTGGGCAGTATATAGAAAAGCCAAATAAGCATCTTATGTAAAAATTATAGCATTAATTCAATGAAAAAGCAAAATAGTATAAATTGATTTTTTTAAAACAAAAAATAAACAACAAAATTTCTGCAGTCTTTCGCAGAAAAACGTTCAGTAATATTTTAATGCTAACGGTTCCTATCAGAAATTGTCTAATTGCCTATAATTATAATAACCTTCTACTTTGTTGACAAGCATAATGTGATTTTTTTCACGTTATAAAGATTACTACCATTATTTTCCTTCGGCAGTGACTTACATTTCATCGTTTTACCTTATAAGTCGCAAGGTCCAACAATGTGGCCAAAAAGCCAAGCCTATACTAAAATCATACGCGGACCTATTTTAAATTACTCTGGAGGTGCCACCAATGAGCAAGTCGTCTAATAAACATATGGAGAAAGGAATTGATTTACGGCGTCATATTGCTATTACTCAGCGGGAATATCCCAATGCAACCGGTGAGTTCAGCCAGCTTCTCGGGCAGATTACTCTAGCCGGCAAAATTGTTTCGCGTGAAGTCAACCGTGCCGGCCTTGGTGATATTCTCGGGAAAAGCAAAAACGAAAATGTTCATGGCGAGCGCCAGGCCCGGCTTGATCTTTACGCTAACGCGGTTTTCACACGCTCTTTAATTCACAACGGTGGCATCTGCATTATCGGCTCTGAGGAGGAGTCCGACCCTATTCATGTGCGCAAACCGGAATTGCGGGGCAAATACGTTGTTACCATAGACCCGCTCGACGGTTCGTCTAACATTGATTACAACGTTAGTATTGGCACGATTTTTGGTATTTACAGAAAAAAAACTCCCGGCGGAGTAGAAAAAGCTGCCACAGTGGAGGATTTGCTTCAACCCGGCAAAGATCTGGTAGCCGCCGGCTATATTATCTACGGCTCCTCTACCATGCTTGTATATACTGCAGGAGATAATGTTTACGGTTTTACTCTTGACGACTCTTTGGGCGAATTTTTACTCTCCTATCCAAAAATAACCATGCCCCAGAGAGAGGGCTATCTGAGTGTTAACGAGTCTAACTTTAAAAGCTGGTCCGCCGGCGCTCAGAAGGCAGTAAAAGAGTTTCGCGAAAATGGTGACTATACATCGCGGTATGTTGGCTCATGTGTTGCTGATTTTCATCGCAACCTCTTGAGCGGCGGTATCTTTCTCTATCCGCCGGAACCAAAAGTAGTCGGCAAAGGCGAGGGGAAGCTCCGTCTCCTCTATGAAGCTGCCCCCCTGGCTTATATAATGGAACAAGCGGGTGGCGCAGCCAGCGACGGCTACCGCAGAATACTGGAAAAACAGCCCGAGCATCTTCATCAGAAGACTCCCTTTTATGTCGGTAACAAGAAGGCCGTCAAAAAAATCGAACAGTATCTACGGGAAGAAGACCAGGGGTAAAAAATGTCTGCTTCGTTCGCTGGACGTCTTCTTATAGGGCTTGGACTGCTTCTTGTAATACTTGGTTTCATGCTCCGGCTTTTGCCTGAAATACCTTATTTCGGTCGATTGCCTGGGGATATAGTGATTGAGAACGACAATGTCACTTTTTACTTTCCCCTTACCACCAGTCTTCTGGTCAGCCTTGTAATAAACATAATTTTTAGAATTTTTTAGTTGACAAACTGGGCTGTCTTCTGTAGTATATTTAGCCCTTAATTAAAACGTGTTACACCTGTCCCCGTCGTCTAGCCAGGCCAAGGACATCAGGTTTTCATCCTGAAGACAGGGGTTCAAATCCCCTCGGGGACACTTTTTTATGTACAATCTGCTTCTCTTGCCTGTTGTATGTTTCCTTATCGTAAGCCCCTGTCTTCAGAGGGAGTCTGAGGGAGTATTCCCTCAGGCACTTAGGCACAGGATGTGCCGTAGGGGAGCTCGAGGGGAAAGAAGCTTTCCCTTCGAAGAGCAGGATGCGACGGAGTAGTGGGTTCAAATCCCCTCGGGGACACTTTTTTATGTACAATCTGCTTCTCTTGCCTGTTGTATGTTTCCTTATCGTAAGCCCCTGTCTTCAGAGGGAGTATTCACTCAATGTTTCAGGCCCAGGAAGTGCTCCGGGGGCGAGCTGGCGGGAATTTTTTGAAAAGCCAAAAATAATCTAAATATTAAATTGCTTTCCGGTTTGTTTTGGAGTATATTATAGCTGTCCTGCAGATTAATATTTTCTTTAAGGAGGTGAATTAGGTCAGATGAGTTATTAAAATGTTTAGGAGGAAAAGCCATGAAAAATTAAATTTACTCATAATTCTTGTAGTGCCTATCTTTTTGCTTGTTTCAACACCTAACTATGGTCATGCTCGCTTTCAAACGGGAGATTTCTTGCTTGACGCCAGTACTTCGGCGGGAGTTGTTTCAACCGAGATTATTATTGAAGACGCTGATAACCCGCGACACAGTATAATTGGATTAAACTTCCGGGGGCGTTCATTAGTTACTTCCAGATTTTTCTGGGGAGCCAATCTTTCATTGCATGCAGACATATATGAAGACCATGATGACATGACGAATGTGCGTATGGCCGGCTGTCTCGGTTTTTTATTAACTCCCAACTCGCCGACAAGTCTCTACGCCTCACTTGACGCAGGAATGTGGGTTTGGAATTTTGATTATGCGGACGACGTTGGTCCCACGGTTGGGGCAGAGATTGGACTGATAACGCACCTGACTGAGAGATTCTATCTTGACACGCACTTTTGGTCAGAAAGACAGATCTCAGTATTGATGATGAAGACTTTGAAATAGTGCAGAACGGTTTATAGATCGGTTTTGGCTACAGATTTTAGAGGCGGCCGTCCTTTGCTACTCAAACAGAGCTTCCGGTGGTCCGCCGGGCAGATCATCACGGTTATGTTTGGCCTCGAAATCAAGTTCGGGTCCAGCCGGAACGATCTGTTTTGGATTTAAGAAGGGATGGGAGCGATAATAATGCTGTTTCACGTGGTCCATATTGCAGACGGAGCTAATTCCAGGAAGCTGGTAAAGTTCGAGCAGATAGTTGTGTAAGTTTGGGTAATCGGAAAGGTGGCGGAGATTACATTTAAAATGAAGGTAGTAAACAGCGTCAAAACGGTAGAGAGTTGTGAACATGCACCAATCAGCTTCCGTTAAGACCGGTCCGCAGAGGTAGCGCTGGTCGGCAAGAATACTCTCCCAGTAATCAAGTTCCTCAAAAAGCTCTGCAACCGCCTCGTCGTAGGCTTGTTGAGTTTCTGCAAAACCGGCCCTGTAAACTCCGTTATTTATTGGTTGATAAATCTTCTCAATGGTTTCATCAATTTGCTGGCGATATCCGTCGGGATAAAAGGTAATATTGCGTTCAGCCAGGTGATTGAATTCGGTGTCGAAAAAGCGCATGATCTCTTTTGATTCGTTGTTGACGATGGTCTCCTCTTTTTTATCCCAGAAAACCGGCACCGTCACGCGGCCGGTAAACTCCGGGTCGGCGAGCAGATAAATTTCACGAAGTAGCTGGGCTCCGTTGACCTTATCGGGGATACAGCCCGGGTTTTCGCTGAACCACCAGCCGTCTTTGCCCATGTAGGGGTCAACGACCGAGAGTCCGATTACCTCCTGAAGACCCTTCAGTTCACGCATTATTACGGCGCGACTCGCCCAGGGGCAGGCCCAGCTTATGTAAAGATGATAGCGATCGGACTCTGGCTCAAACTGTCCGCCGTTTTGCACGCGGTTACGGAAAGTTGTAGCATCACGCTTAAACTCACCTTTTTCGCTGTGCGTATAATCTTTACTTTTCCACTCGCCGTTCAGCATAAATCCCATCTTTATATCTCCTCTGGATAAAACTGACCTGAACTATCCACGACAGCATGACTGTCGTGAATAGTCAGGTGCAAAAGCAAGTTAAAAAACAGTGTTACTCTGGCTTTGATTTCCAGGCACTGGTATTCTCGGCAATTTTGAAGAGCGCGATTATAACCTCACAATAAACCCGAGCAAAAATTAACCACAGCAGGAAAATGATCGGGGAAATAACAAGCGCCCCAATTCCAGCCAGAAAGTTTTCGCTAAAAACACCAAGGACCATGGCTAAGGTCCCGAGAGCAATAAAAAACATGGCGATGCCGTAAATTATCGAAATAATTTTCGGCGTGATTAAGCTGTCGAACCCAAAATCAAATAGTGAACCTAAGAACGATTTACCCATCGTTAACTACCTCCTTAAAAAATTTTAAAATCTCTAAGCTTATTTTGCTAACTTCTCTACACAACACAGTATAAATTAAATTATCGTCGATACAATTATTTTTGTAGTGAGACAGTGTTTCTTGACGTTACCAGCCGTTTTAACTAAGATAGCTTCTGAAAATAATAAGCTAATTCCACAAATTTATAATTCTTAGGAGGGGATACGATGGATCTATTCGTGATATTATTTTTTCTCTTCCTGGCGTGGACAATTAGCTTAATAGTCATCGTTTTATCTGGGTTACTACTCATAGCAGCAGTCCCTGTTAAAAATAAAATCAGTGCTAAAATCCGTTCAACTATTCTTTCGTGTGACAAATACAAAAAATGGTGGACCGCTATCATTGTTATTTCAGCTTTGCTTTCAATTTTTCCAGCAATTGAGAGATATCATGAAGCTTCCACACTGTTCGATGCTGCAACCGGTTTCATGAGCTATTTCGTATTGATGATATATTTTTCTTGGCTTGGTGCCTCAATTTCTAAATTGGTAGTTAAATTGTTTTTGGATCAGCTCACTTCTTTTCAATACATGACCATTATAACCTTCTGGTGGCTGTTCCTGGGTCTTATGACTATAAATGTTAGAGTATTGCCTCTACTTTACTAGCAACCAGATATATAGTCGCTTTTCATGCTGCAGGGTCAAGCCGGCAAAATTAAGTGTAACGTGTCGAATTATATTCGGTTAAACTATTGAATTAAGCCCGGGAATTACCTACGGTAAAGTGACAATTCACATCTGAGGGGGTTAACCAAGCGATATCTCCCCCAAAATTAGCCTCATTTTCGGTAGGGGGGTCCCCAGAGACAATTTATCCAAATTCAGTCATACGCTTCCAAGACCAATCTGAAGGTAAAAAATAGGGTTTATCTATTTCTTCACTATTTTTACTTTGGCTTTGACGATGCCTCCGCGGTCGTGGAACGGCGTTATCTGGAGATTAACCCGTAAAACCTGTTGATCCTGTCCTTTTTCTTCAGTCCTGGGATTGTCACTTCCGGCTTTTCGCGGTACTGGGCGCATAGTGTGAAAATCTAAAAAACAGCCTGTTTTCTGTCATACTGCATACTCCCGGGCGAGCCAGAGTTTAAAGAACCGATCAAGGATAATGTAACCATCCTGATCTTTATCGACGAGATCTTTTTTTTGTAGTGAGTTGATAGCCTTTTGTACGGAGGATTGACCGCTGAGACGGTATTTGTTCATGAACTCCTTGGACCATATACTCACATTTTTCCCTTCAACTGCCAGGCCAACCAGCAGACGTCTCTGATTATTGGTAAGATTTTCAACGATAACGGTGTAGGCATAGCTGTCTTCCATTAAAACTTTGTCCCGGGCTATATTGATATCATTTTCTGAAATCTGGGTATCCTGTTCTGTCTGACCCCACAGTGCCTCGCAAAAATGCTGGGTATATTTTGGATGCCCATCGGTCATTTCACATATTGTTTCAATCATTTCCTCTGAAATTTCTCTACCTCCCGATGAGAATCGTTGGCGAATGAACGGTATCCAGGCTTTGGTTTCAATTGTGGACAACGGAAGTTTTTGGGAGGAATGATAAAATGGACTGCTGCGGTCCATAAACATCTCATGAATAATATGTCGTCTGCTGCCCAGAAAAATGTAGGTCACTTCATTATGATGCTGAATAACACTTCTTAATTTTTTCTCGACGTAATCTGTGTCATACCCGGATATTTCCTGAATTTCATCAAAAATCACAACCACCGGCTGTCCCGTTTTATCTGCTAATTTTTGAGGGATTTCAAGAATCTCGGCCAGTTTTAATTGTTCAGGATTTCCCTGGAAATCAAATGAAAATGATACCTCACCCTCCTGCGTAACCGACGAAACAACCCGAAACGACTGAAACCATGCCTTAAGAGTTCTTAGTGTCTTTTCCAGAGGCGCCGTCAAATGGTTGGCTACACCCTGTCCAAGTGCTCTTGCAAAAGTAACGCGGTCATCTGTGGGCCAAAGATCGATATAGACGCTACTCACGCTCCCGCTGCTTATTTCCTCCATAACTTGTTTAATCAGGGATGTTTTCCCCATTCTTCTTTCAGAAAATAGTAGCGTATTCTGCCCGGATTTTATCGCCTGTTTTAAGTTTTTCTTTTCTTGCTCACGATTACAAAAATTCTCTCCGGTCACCACATCACCGTATTTAAATGGGTTGGTCATCAAGTTTCACCTTTTTTCTTAATTTAGCATTAACTATACACAATGTGTACTCACTTTATGTATGGTATTTTACCGCCCGCTAAGTGTTGTAACAAGGTTATTGGCAACCCGTTACTTATGTTTATGCCCAAACGAAAATAAGAACCCTTCCATTTCGTTTCACTGTCCCAATTTTTCCAAAGTAGTCCATTTATGCAGTGTTAAGTAGTCCGTTTGTAAACAACCAGCAATGAACTACGCCGCGAAGCTCCGGTTGAGTTCTTCAGGTAGATCTTTCAGTTTATCTCCAAATAACTGTTTTGCTTCGACTACACCGATGGCTTTCTTATCAACGAATAAAAAATAATCCGCTGGTCCGGAAACAGTCGGATATTCTCGGACTGCAATGCCCGGAGCCGCCCCCAGGTTAATATCATCAATGTCCTGGATAACCCAGCTGGCCTGGCGGAGTTGTTTGTCAATATTACGTCGTGCGCGTTCTTCAGGAGAAGGCATTTTCAAAATCTCCATTAAATATTTTATAGAGCAAGAGTCGAGATAATCTTAACTGATATTCTCCGAAATTAAAAAGGATATCAAGTGATAGATGATTTGGCCCTGATAATTCTTGACAGCACAACTGTCGTGAATTATCCGTCCGCAGGACACCCAGCTCTTTCCCAGTAAAGGGCTGGGTGGGTTAACCCCGCCCATTTGACGAATGGGCGGCCCTTTGGGCGGCCTATGCATAGGGTTCATGCATAGACCGGGTTAGACTTAAAGGGTAAGAGGGTATATGAATCGTGTAGGGGAGGGAAAAAAATGGAAACACTTGGTTATAGAGAGGACAAAAAATCAAAGATAAGAAGAAAAATTAGTGGCAATTTTTAGCTCATGCCACGAGATTGGTTGAAAGTATGAAAGTGGGAAAGTATGAAAGTGGAAAAGTGGGAGAGTGGAAGAGTGAGAACGTGAGAAGGTGGATAGATTTAACGAATTTTAACTTTTTAACTTTTTAACTTTCTAACTTTTTAACTTTTTAACTTTCTAACTTTTTAACTTTTTAACTTTCTAACTAACAATACGCCCGGGAGGATTTGAACCCCCGGCCTCCGCCTCCGCAGGGCGGCGCTCTATCCAGTCTGAGCTACGGGCGCTTAATGAAGTGTTTCTTTTCGACTCCATTAATAATATAATAACAACGTCGTTTTGCCAATGATTCAGTGTTAAATTTGGGTAAGACAAATAATATGACGAGTTGGACAGAAAATTTTATCTATTTGAGGTGGATTAAGTGAATAGAATTGGAATTGTGACAAGCGGTGGCGATGCGCCCGGTATGAACCCGGCAATCAGAAGCGTAGTTCGCACGGCCCGGGCAGAAAACATAGAAGTTATTGGATTCAACCGTGGATATTATGGCCTGATTAATGAAATATATCAGCAGCTTGACGTTCGTATGGTAGGGGGGATTCTTGAAAAGGGGGGAACGATTCTCCGCACGCTCCGCTGCCGTGAATTCGAGACGGCGGAAGGGCTTAAAAAAGCAGCTCAGAATTTGGACCATCTTGGTATTGAAGGGCTGATTGTAATTGGCGGAGACGGCTCACTGCGAGGAGCTGCTGAGCTGCTTGACTTCTGGAACGGTCAGGTGGTTGGTATTCCCGGGAGTATAGATAACGATATTGGCGGCACGGATCTCTGTCTTGGTTTTGACACGGCAGTTAACACGGCCCTTGAGTCGGTTGACCGGATTCGCGACACTGCCACCTCACATGAACGGCTCTTCATTATTGAAGTTATGGGTCGTGCTTCCGGCCACATTGCTCTTTCGGTCGGCCTGGCCGGTGGGGCAGAAGAAATTTTAATTCCCGAAGAAGAATACGAAGTTGACAGCATAGTTACTCGTGTGCGAGCAGCGCGTAAAAGAGGAAAACTGCACTATATAATTGTTCTGGCCGAAGGTGCCGGAAAAGGTTTCTGGCTTGCCGACGAGCTGGAGGAAAAAAGTGGGATGGAGACCCGCGTGGCTGTTCTTGGTCATATTCAGCGGGGCGGTAAACCGCTTGCTTTTGATAGGATTATTGGTGCAAAGATGGGTAGTTATGCCGTGCAGACACTGCTTGAGGGTGAAAGTGGCGTCTGTATCGGCGTTCGCTCGGGCAGGAGGAACTTAACCGATCTGCTGGAGGCGGTTGAAGGGAAAAGTTTAAGCTGGGAGAATCGCGGAATTTCGCAGACGTTGTCTATTTGAGTGGGAAAGTGTGAAAGTATGAAAGTGGGAAAGTGTGAAAGTATGAAAGTGGGAAAGTGTGAAAGTGGGAAAGTGTGAAAGTGTGAAAGTGTGAAAGTGTGAAAGTAAGAACCTGTTGGGACCGTAAAATCTTGAAGTTCGTTATAGTTTATAGTTTCCAGTTTAAAGTTGAAATCTAACTGCAAAACCAAGACCTGCGTCAGAAAAAGGCCAACGACATCGTTCAGAATTTCTATGTTTGGAGAAGGAAATAAAGAATAAAAAAATTGTGAGGACAAATTTGTTTTTAAAGGAGAGGATTTTAGATGAGTGCACCAGTTGCTTTTATTGCGCCTACCTTCTGGGGGCCGCCGAAAGAACATTTTTTTGAAGATACTGATCAGATTTATGATCATCCGATTCCAATAGATGAAGAGGGATGTCTGGGTCGTTTCCTGCGTTCGCTGGACTGCCTTGAGGACGAAGCTGACGTGGTTCTCTCCAGTGTTTCATCGAGTCGAAAGTGGGAAGACGAAGTTGACCGGAGGATTCGTGAGGAGATCGAGGAAAACTCCGGCGCTATAAATTGTCATCTCTTTGGTTTTGAAGAGTTTCGCCGCCTGAAGGACCACCTGGAGGGCACGGTTGAAGATGAGCTTCTGGAGCCGCTGTCGATGTACGGTTACTCGGACGTGCGCAACATGTCGATACTGGCCGCACATATCCTGGGATACAGGACAATTATTTCGACCGACGACGATGTTGTTGTCGATGATCCCCACTACATTGAAAAAGCGGGCGAACACATAAACCAGAAGGTGCCCGAGACTGGCGAGGAGGCCAAGGTTGTCTGTGGCCCCTATTATACGGAAGAAGGAACGATAAATTACGCTTCCCGCCCTCCCTCCTGGATGGCTTACTGGAACAACTCTGAGGCGATGAACGAGGCGTTTGATCGCTATATCTTTGGTGAACCACGCTTGAAAGAGACCTCTTATGTGGTCATGGGGAACATAGTTTTAGATCGCGACTTTTTCAGCCGTGTTCCTCTTGATCCGGGCTGTCACCGGGGAGAGGACATGGACTGGTTGATTAACTCGCGGGTTTTCGGTTATCGTTTTTACATGGATCGGGATCTGCGCGTTCAGCATCAGCCGCCACCGCGGGGGTATCCGCTCTGGAAACTGGTTCGGCTGGACATTGAACGTTTTCTATACGATAGGAAGAAAGTCCGTCAGATGGAGGAAAAACTGAATATACCTGCCTCTTATTTTGATCCCTGGCCCGGAAAGTTTTTGAAAGACGACCTGGAGGAACGTATCTACCGGACAAACATGATGCTGGCCCAGCATTTTATGGTGGAGGGCGATAAGGCTTCGGTAGAAGGCTGCATGGACAACATTTTCTACGGGCGCCACGAGTATGACCCGGGCAACCCGTTGAAACAGTTACAGACGTTTCAGAACCGCTGGGAGCGTCTGATGAATTATATTGATGAAAACCGTCAGGAGCTGCAGCAGGTGGTCTGGCCTTAACCGTGCGCCGACGAACGCGGATGCGGCTTGGGCCGGGTAAGACAACCCCAATGGTCCGGAATCTGCTGGTGATCAACGGGATAATATTTTTGCTGCAGATGACCCTGCCTCGCTTTGGATTGACTATTGGCGGGACGCTGGCGGAGCCGGTGCTCCATCCATTTGGAGAATACCTGGCCCTGGTTCCTGAAAATCTGGTGACCCGGGGATTTCTATGGCAGCTTGTTACCTACCAATTTTTACACGGTGGTTTATTCCACATTTTAATTAATATGCTGGTGCTCTGGATGTTTGGAGTGGAACTGGAGCGGGTCTGGGGAGCCGCCGGGTTTCTTCGGTTTTATCTGATCTGTGGAATTGTTGCCGGCCTGGGAATGGTAATTTTTAGCTACGGTCGAATTCCGGTGGTTGGGGCATCCGGGGCAATCTTTGGTTTGCTGGGAGCTTTTGCCCTATACTGGCCCGAACGCATGGTTTTTATCTGGGGGATATTTCCAATCAAAATGAAGCATTTTGTTCTGATTATCGGCATATTTACGCTGATTGCCGGCTTTTCCGAAGCACAGACCGGTGTCGCTCACCTGGCCCACCTGTTTGGGCTCTTAATGGGACTTTTTTACTGCTGGAAACTGGACCCGCGTCAGCCTTTGCTGGCTCCCTTATCTGACTATTTAAAGTCCCGCAAGCACAAAAAGAAACAGGACCAGTGGCGTCAGCACGAGATAGAAAAGCAGAAGTTGCTCCGCCAGGCGGACGAACTTCTGGATAAAATGGACCGGGTGGGGTGGGAAAATCTCTCGGCCGAGGAACAGCGTAGGATTCGCGAAATAAGCGAAAAATTATCCGGCAGCGATATGTTTAACTAAAAAAGGTAAAAATTAAGAGTCAGGCCGGTTAAATTTTCGAATGATTTCGGGAGTTGAAGGGGATCTCGCGGGTGGGATACCACCAGTCGCCGGGTTTGAAGTTTTCTTCGAGTGTGCCGTGAAAATCGGAGCCACCGGTGACGATGAGGTTATACTGTTCGGCTAATTTTAAGTAATGGCGGGTAGTTTCAGCGTCGAACTCGTGGTGATAACATTCCAGCCCCACCAGGCCTTTTTCCACAAGAACAGGCAATACGTCATCATTTTGAGTGTAGTAGGGGTGGGCCCAGACTGTTTGGCCTCCGGCCTGTTTTATCAGATTGATGACCTTTTCAGGCGAGTGGCGAGGTTTGGCGGCGTATGCGGCCCGTTCTTCGCCGATGTATTTGTCGAAGGCTTCATCAATTGTTGCAACGTGGTTATATTTTTTTAAGGCACTGGCGATGTGAACCCGGCCCACCGACTCACCGCTAGCTTCGCCACTTACAGCACTGTAAGGCAGGTCAATGCTAAAGTTGGCTCGAAGCCTGTGAATAATTTTTTCTGCCCGAGCGATGCGCGCCTGTCGTATGTTGGCCAGGTAATCACGCAGTGTTTTGTTTTGCCAGTCAATTCCGTAGCCCAGCAGGTGAACGGAATAGTATTTGCCATCCGAAAGATTAACAAAGGCTTCCAGTTCGACGCCGGGTAAAAAATGGCAGGCATAGTCCTCCGCCGCCTCAGCAGCCTCCGCTAACCCTTGCACTGTGTCGTGGTCAGTTATCGATACAACTTCCAGCTCGTTCTCGACTGACATCTCAAGCAGCTTGGTGGGTGAAAAACACCCGTCGCTGTGATAGGTGTGCAGGTGCAAATCAGCTTTTAAGAAATGGTCGTGTTTGTAGCCGGTTAGAAAATTTTTCATAGCCCAAAAGTTTAATTTGCCTGCGGCCGAAAAGCAAGGATGTTGTCTGGGGAAAGAATTGTTATAATATAGAAATCAAAGGAGGCAATCAATGTTAGACTATCTGGCACAAATTGGAGCTAATCTTCGCTATTCTGTCGAACGGCTGGGACGTTTCGGTCGTTTCGCCGGCAAGATGGCAGTTTATCTGTTTGTTCCGCCGGTGAAAATTGGTCGGATTGTGCAGCGAATTTATTTTATCGGTGCACGCTCCCTCTGGTTGATTGTTTTAATTTCTGCTTTTACCGGCGCAGTGATGGGTCTTCACGGTCAACAGACGCTGGCCCAGTTTGGTGCCGCCGCCCAGGTGGGGACGCTGGTGGCCGCGGCCCTGTTGAGGGAGCTAGGGCCCGTGGTCTGTGCTCTCATGGTGGCCGGACGCGCCGGCTCATCGATTACCTCTGAACTGGGCGTAATGCGTATAACCGAACAATTTGATGCCCTGAAAATAATGAATTTAAATCCTTTCCGCTATTTTATGGCACCAATCTTACTGGCTTTTGTTATTTCCGTATTTCTGCTAACTGCAATTTTTAACCTTGTTGGGATTTTTGCAGGTTTTGTTGTTAGCGGTGGTCTGCTTGGCGTCAGTTACGGGAGTTATTTTGGTGGTATTATTGATTTTGTTGTCTTTTCAGACATTTATTTTGGTTCAATAAAAGCGCTTGTCTTTGGCGCTCTTATTGCCTGGGTAAGCTGCTACAAGGGTTATTACACAGGCAAGGGAGCCGAGGGAGTGGGAGCGGCATCAACTGAGGCGGTCGTCCTGGCCAGCGTTTTAATCCTTGCTTCTAACTACGTTATGACCTCTTTGATGTGGTGATATAAAATGATTGAAGTGCGGGCTCTGGAGAAGTCCATGGCAGAAGAACCGGTATTAAAGGGGGTTGATCTTTCCGTTGAAGAGGGGGAGATGATTGCTTTGCTGGGAGCCAGCGGAGCCGGCAAATCAGTATTGTTAAGAACGATAACCGGTCTCATATATCCAGACGCCGGTGAGGTGCTAATAAACGGGAAAAACGTTCATAATTTGCGTGGCAAGGAGCTGGCCGAGGTAAGGAATTCTATCGGCATGCTGTTTCAGAACGGAGCGCTTTTCGATTCAATGAGCGTCTATGAAAACCTTGCTTTTCCACTGCGCGAAAAGACTTCGTTAAGTCGCGGTGAAATTGAGGACCGGGTATTTGAGCATCTGGCCCGGGTGGAGATGCAGGATGCGGCGGAAAAATACCCCTCTGAACTTAGCGGTGGCATGCAGAAAAGAGCGGCGCTTGCGCGCACTCTGGTTAGCAGTCCCGAAGTCATATTTTTTGATGAGCCGACAACCGGGCTGGATCCCTTGATCGGCAATTCGATTTTGCGTTTGATCTTTAATTTACACCGGGAGTATGGTTTTACCGCTGTTATTGTTACCCACAGTTTTCAAAAAGTATTTCAAATTGTGCATAAAGTCGCTATGGTACATAATGGAGAATTAGTTGCCTATACCACGCCGGAGGAGTTTATGGATTCCGAGATTCCGGTTGTGGAAACATTTGTAAAAGAGGCCCTTGAAGGGCCGCTGGAGGCGATAAGTGATGGATCGTAAGGTTGATATCGTGGTCGGGATTTTTTTAATTGTCGGGCTGGCCAGCCTGGCCTACCTTTCTATAACCTTTGGTGAGGTTGATTTTTTAGGTCGTAACCAGTATGAAGTGACGGCTGTGTTTTCTGATGTCAGCGGGCTGCAGGTAAACACTGGTGTTGAGATGTCTGGCGTAAAGATTGGTCGGGTTGTAGATATAGAATTAAAGGATTTTCGAGCACACGTGCGTATGCGAATCAATGACAAAATTGATCTGCCAGATCCCGGAACAGAAGCTCGAATAGTTACCGAGGGTCTATTGGGCGAACGTTATATTGCAATTACTCCCGGGCACGGGCGGGATAATATTCCCAAGGACGGCAGCGGGGAAATAGTTGAAACCCAACCGCCGTTATTAATAGAGGATTTACTTTCGCGCTTCCTGTTCGGGGAGGATGATTTTGAGCTATGAAAAAAGTTTTCCTGATATCTCTAATCGCTCTGTTTGTCTTTACCGGTGTAGAAGAGGTGCAGGCTATGTCACCGGATGAATTTATTGAGGAAAAAATTGCCGAGGTCCTGGCTATTCTTGGTGACACCGACCCGGTTGATGCTATACAGGCGGATACTGTCCAGCAGCGATTGATTGAGACTTTGGAAGCTGATTTTGATTTTGAAGAAATGACTCTTCGAACCCTGGGCCCCTACGCCCGCCAGATAACAGACGAGCAGCTTGATGAAATGATCGATCTCTTCAGCGAATTGCTCAAGGAAGTCTATGTCAACAGGATAACCGGTGACCTCGCTGATGTTGACGGTGTCTATGAAATTCGTGCTATTGACGTTGACGGGTTTGAAGAGCGACGTGATGGTACTTATGCTCGTGTCTTTACAACAGCCAGGCTCTACTGGGATGACGATGACTACAATGCCAAAATCACCTATTATTTGATCAAACACGACGACTGGAAGATATATGATTTTGAAGTGGAGGGGATCAGTCTTATCCGCAACTATCGCCGTCAGTTTGATAATATACTGGCCCGCCAGTCAATAGCTGACCTGTTAAAATTATTGAGAGAGCATATTCAAAAAGAAGAGTTGCCAGACGAGATTGTACCTGAATTTGAGTAACATCAACTTCGAGGTGTCAGTCAATCAAGACTAAATTTATTGTAGTCAATCTATTAATTTTACTATTAATTGTAGCTGGATTGTCTTCGGCTGCTGCCCGGACCCGTCAGGAAAGGGGTTTTAGTGATCCGTTTGCGGAAGATCCGGAGGCTGAAGACCGAGAGATAATTGCCGACCCGCTGGAGCCTGTAAACCGCCGTATTTTTGCTTTCAACGACCGTTTTTATACCTATGTGGCCGACCCGGTGACCAGGGGTTATGAGACTGTGACACCCCGACCGGTGCGCCGCTCCATAGGAAATTTCTTTAACAACCTGCGCGAACCTTTTCATTTTGTAAACTCAATATTACAGGGACGAGGCGAGGATGCCCACCATGCTTTTGGCCGGTTTGTGGTTAATTCTACTTTTGGCGTTGGCGGCTTAATTGACGTTGCCGGCGAGCATCTGGACCAGCGTCCCAGAAATTTTAACCAGACCCTGGCCACCTGGGGAGTGGGGGACGGATTTTACATAGTGCTTCCCGTCGCCGGTCCCTCGTCGTTGCGCGCCAGCAGTGGCAGCCTGGTTGATTCCTTTATGCATCCCTTTTACTACCAGGAAGCTGAAGTTGCGGTTGCCGGGCGGACCCTGGAGGGTGTGAATACAGCCCGCCCCTACCTGCGTGAATATGACAATCTGAAGCGTTTTGCTCTTGATCCCTATATAGCGGTGAAGGACGTTTATGAGCGAACAGGGGGTGTGATTGAATAAATTTTAATGTGAAAAAATTCACCTTGCTTTTGTAGTTGTTTTAGTTTACTCTGTAATTAAAGTAAAAAATCTTAATTAGGGAGACAGGATAATGTTCAAGCCCGGGCACAGGAAACCAACTTTTTTTATGTTGAGCGTATTTCTACTGGCAACTGCAGTTCCTTCTTTTGTCTGGGCTGAAATGCACCTGTCATATCTCAGGGGTGAGGCAGAAACGCGTCCGGCCGATGAAACCGAGTGGAGAACCCTGGGAGAAGGCGAGTCTATCCCCCGCGACTCGCAGGTGAAAACTGAAATTGATTCCTACCTTGAATTAGAACTTGAAGAGGATAAATCCACCCTGCAGTTAAATGAAACTTCCGGCGTTAACCTGCCCAAACCTGGAGAACCTATAAAACTTAACTATGGCTCGGTCTCGGCCCGAATTGATACGGAAGCTCTGGGAAGAGAGTTTGAACTGCGGACTCCGAACGCCGTCATTGGTGTGCGGGGGACGGAATTCCAGGTTGCTTATGAGCTGGAACAGGAGAGCTGGACGGCAGTCGAGAGTGGAGCGGTGGAAGTTTCCGCCTCCCCCGGAGAACGCCTGGTAGCCGGCGAGGGGGGCGAGGTTAGATTTGACCCGGAGACTGACGAGACAGTTGTTTCCCGTTTGGACGAGCCGCGGCAGGAGCTTGAGCTTACATGGCAGCACTGGAGGGAGAATCGTGGGGTTGAACAGTTGCAGGCGGAGCTGGTGGAATTAAAGACTGAAATTGATAGGCTGGAAAAATCAGTTGAGGAACCGTTGCCGCCCGAGTTTGATCCGGCCCCGCTTGAGCGTGAGCTGCAGCAACTACGGCAGCAGAAAGAGCGGCTGCAGAGTCAGCTTGCCGATCGTGAAGAAAGATACGAGCAGTTCCGGGAACAATACATAGACTACCGTTATGAACTGGAAGAAAAACGGGAAGATTTCATCCAGCAGCGTAAACAGGCGCTGGATGATTTTATCGCGGAACGTGAAGAAAGATTTGAGGAGTTCCGCCGTGATCGTGAGGAGAGGATGAGAAGATAAATTTTGAGAAGAACAATTCAATTATTTTTTAGGAGGTTGAGTAGTTATGAAGAAGAGTTTGATTGTTGTCATGACTGTTTTGTTTGCATTTAGTTTGGCCGGCTGTTTTGGTGCCCAGGAGCCTGAAGTAGAAGAAGATGATGGCGAGTGGGGTATGGATTTTGGTCCCAGTTGGGCCCAGAGTCCCCCGACCGAGGAAGGCAAATTATACGGAATTGCCAACGCTCAGTCCCGAAATCTACAGACCGCTATCCAGCGAGCAGAACTTCGAGCCACTAACCAGATTGCGCAGCAGTTGGGGCAGTCCATTCAGAGCTGGCAGGAGGATTATGTCCAGGAAATGGGCGAAGCAGCCGATGCTGAAATTTTATCTTCTTTTGAACAGTTGACCGAGCGTGTGATAGACGAGGAACTGCATGGCGTTCGTGAGGAAGAACGGGCTGTTGACCAGGTTGATGGTGTTTTTGATGCCTGGGTAATGGTCAGCGTTGATCTTGATCAGGTAAGTCAGCAGTTTGATGAGATGGAACGCCTTGAAACTGAATTTTCCCGTGAACAGGCGCGCCAGCGAATGGATGAGTCCATAGATGGACGGGATTCCGTGGCTGAACCCGAGGGGCAGTAAAACTTAACATTCAAAGCAATCGTGATTGACCCGGTTTGCCAGCTGTGAGCGGGCAAACCGGGACTATTTTTTTCAAAAATTCAGCCCATAATTATTGATCCGGGGTGTAATTTTTTATGAGAGTTATAAAATCAGAAGATGCTGCTTCTCAGGCAGGATCTGTTTTTTTCTTGACGACGGTATTTTTTCTTGCCGCCTGTACGGTATTATACGCCTCTATACCGCAGTGGGTGCAGAACCCCCGTTCGGATTCCGAACGCCACATGTATGTGATTGGCAGCGGTCAAAACCGGGAGCAGGCCCGCTCAAACGCTCTAAGCAATCTTGCCGGCCGGTTTTCAACTGAAGTTGGTTCCCAGGAGGAGCTTGTCTTCTCTGAAGTAGGAGACCAGGTAGGAACTGAATACCGGCAGCAAATTGAAGCACGAGTTCGTGATCTTGAGTTGGATAATTACGAGATAAATCGCTCCGAATCTATGGATGAAGATAACTATTACGTTGAAGTCCGGCTGGACAAGCCGGCATATTCTGAGAGCGTGATCGACCGTCTGGACCGGCTCGAAAAGGAAATAGAAGACGATTTTAAAATCACACCCAGTCCGCTGGTTGATTTTTATCGGATGAACGCCTCGCTCTCAAAAATAGAGCAGGCGGAGGTTTATTTACAGGTGCTGCGTATACTTGGCGCTGACATTAACTACGACGAACGCCGGGATAAATATCGGGACTTAAAAGCCAACTACGACAAGGTTCGTGGAAAGGTTCAAGTGGTGATTATTCGTGACGATGAAACGGCGCCGGTGGCCAATCATATTGAGGAGGAGCTTGCTTCAGAAGCGGTTGACTCCGTTCAGTTTGATGGTGAACCAGAACCAGCAGAGCAATATGAAGACTGGGCCCGGATAATTATTACGGCAACCACTGATGAAGACGAATTTTTCGGCAGTAAAGAAGTTACAGTTAACGTGCGACTGGAAGTGCGCAGTCGCCACGGTAGGCTGCTCTCCTCGCAGACATACGAAAAACGGGGCAGTTCAATGACCGACTTTGATGATGCGCGGGGGATTGCCTTTAACGACGTAATTGCCGAGATAGAACAGCAGGGTTTTGAAAAGCTGCTCGGAATTGATTAATAAATTTAACCACATTAAGGAGGGACAGTTATGCGACGATCTTTGTTAATTTTTTATCTTGTTCTGGGTCTGGTTCTGGCCGGTTGTTTTGGAGCGGTTTCCACACGGCTGGAGGATCCCAATCAGTACCAGGAGATGAACCTGTCGGAGGCTGAGATGGCACCGGCACCTGAAGAAATTGAATATGGTGCAACGCGTGTTCTAATTCAGGAGATTGACCTGGGGGGGGACGATCTGGCGGCGGAACAGAACCTCGATCGTATAGTTGAGAGTTCGATTGCCGACTGGTTTGAAACTGTCGGGGTTGAACGCATAGATAGAGAGGCTGCCCAGGAACTGGCCGAGGAGATACGTCTGGCGCAGGACCGTGATGCCGGCCGCTACGCAGGGCCGGACGTTGCAGATTATGCTGTTCGGGGAAGGATAATCCGGGCCGATGCCTCGACCGAAATTGTTCGCGAAGGTTTCGCCCAGGCTCACTGTAAATACGACGCTACGGTGGAGTTCGAGCTTGACATCTACTCCCTGCCGGAGATGGAACGGGTGACCACTGTCAACCTCAGTGCTTCCGGTGATGAAGCACTGTCCAGTGACTACTGGTCCCGTTGTGACGTTACTGCCCGTGGTGGCAGCCGGGTTTTTGGTGATATTACCGACATAGCTGTTGACCTGGGACGGGTTGACCTGCAGAACGCTTTTGCTCCCCGCGGTTACGTTGTTGAGGGGCGCCAGATGGACGACGATTACATTTTTATGGTGAACATCGGTGATCGACAAAACATCCAGGAAGGCTGGAAAGTAGAGTTTATGCGGACTAGCGAGTATGAGGACCGCCTGTCCGGTCAGACATTTCTGGAGATCAATACAATTGGTGAGGGTTTCATCACCAACCAGTTTGGTCCCACCTATAGCTGGGTTCGCGTTCCTGACGCTGATGTTGCCAACCAGCTTAAGTTTGGCGATGAAGTCCGCGTTAAGTTCGAACGCCGCTTCGACGAGGATTTGTTAGATTTTCTTCATTGATTTAACGATTTTTTCACGGACAACTTGAAATAAAGTTGTTCTGTTTAAACAGAGATAATTTTGCGGTTGATATGCTTTACTCTATTCTTTTAGGAGGAAATGAGATGAAATATCGATTTTATGTAACTGCAGTTTTAAGTTTGCTGCTGGTAGTAGGTTTCTTTTTGCCGGCCGAGGCGCAGATGATTCGTAGCGGTGTGATCGCTGAGAGTCCTCTCTATTTTGACGTCGGGGTTGGGAACATGGACCTCCGTTTCGACGACGCAGATGAAGATGCGACTGGTTTTCGTGCATTTGGAACCCGCCTGAAAGCCGGTTATAACCTTTCCAATGATATTGCCATCGAGGGGCATCTTGGTCTTTTTGGTGACGATGATCAGAGGGCTATTGAAGCTGATATTGGTCCTATGGTGGCAGTTTACGGCCGCTATAACTTCGGTCGCGTCTGGGACCGCGAATTGCCCGAGAATTTCTCCACCTACGCGCTGCTCGGGTTGGTTCATTACACGGTTGATTGGGATTTTGAAGGCCACCATGGGGTAGATTCTGAAGACAGTGAGGAAGTAAGCACAACAGCGCTCGGGTTTGGTCTCGGTTTGAACTATGCATTTGCCGAGCGTTTAAACGGTAATTTTGAGGTCCAGGGCACCATCCCCCGTGAGGATTTTAATTATGGTAACTATAACGACGATTACTACACAATCTTGTATACTTTCGGCTTAAGCTGGCGGCTCTAAAACAAGTAGTAAAAGCAGGAGGCTCCGGGTGCGGGCCTCCTGCTTTTTTTGTAGTTCATCTGTTTAACAGGCGAGTAATTTAATGGTGACGTCTGTGCTGTTCACGGGCGTCCTCGCGTGATCTCTCCGTTTCCTCCCGGTCAATCCCCTCTTCTTCTGGATATTCACGGGCTGCACAGCCCACGAGTCCGAATGTGATTATCACTGCGAAAAGTAAAACTACTGCTTTCTTCATGATTTTCCTCCCTTTGTAAAATTTTAAGGCAAAAGTATCTCTGGCGTCTGACCCTGGAATTGTTTCATTACCCGGCCCGGACCGGCACCGATGTAAGTGGGGTCGTTGAGCACATAAGGCGTATCATCAATCATAACATAAGTTCCGTCAATAATATTTCTGTCCGGGAATTCGACTGCTGTCGACAGGTGACCGGGCCAGAGGGCCCCGGCCACCTCAAGTCCCAGCAGTTCCCTTACCAGCCAGGCGTAGAAAATTGCCCGGTCGTCACAGTCGGAATAAGGATGATTGATTGTATCGGCAGGGATCATAAACCACTGGTGGCCGAACTGTTCTACGTCGGTTTTGTATACAAAACCTCTCTGGGTCAGCCGCAAGAGAAAATCGAGGGCCGTCCAGGTGGACATCTCTTCAATTATCGGCTCAATTTCTGCTAATAAGTTCTCGTCAATGCCCACCGGTGTTAGCGATTTGAAATAATACTGGGGTTCAACCTGGGGAACCGATTGAAAGTATTGGGCCAGGTTGTCGTTGTAGTTGAGAATGAAATTGTAGTTTTCTCCTTCAAACTCAAATTCAATTGCCCGTTTTTCCTCCTGCCAGGGCAAATTAGGCAGGCGGTCAACATAGGGGGTTGTAGCCTGTTCGACGTCCGGGTTGTCAGTTGCGTAAGTTCTTACGCCTCCCTCCGGCTCCCCCTGTTCATCGGGTAAAAACAGGTAATACTCTCGGCCGTTGAGACTGTAGTAACTGGTCCCCGGTAAGCTGCGGGGCGAGTGGTAAATTAAATAAAAGTCATTATCATCCATTGCCAGTCTAACGTCAAGACCGCGCTGTTGTGCTACTGCCCAGGTCAAAAGTCGTTTTTCACGGGTCGTGTCGACTAGCCTGTCGGCGAGTGAATAGGTAAAGTAAAGTTCGTGCCAGCCGCGCAGGTCAAGCTCTGAACTATTGTTCTCGACTGCATCGATCAGAGAGTCAGGTGATTCAGCCTCAAAATCCTGCAGGTATTCGGCCGCGATCGACTCGTCGGGCTCGGTTGGCGCGACTTCAGGCAGTGGGCTGGTTAAAGTCGGAATTTCTACCTGAACACCATACCATTCCAAAACTTTTCTCGGGTCTACCTCTGCTTCTGGAGGCGAGGGGTCAGGGGGGGCTTCTGGGGTTGGCTTATCCGGTGGCGGAGCGTCGACTTGCGGTTCGGTCTCTTCTCTTGTTGGCCTACTTACTTCGCGACGTTCAATTCTTTCCAGTTCAAGAGGCTCTTCTTCGACCGGTTCATATTCTGGGGGCTCTTTCAGCTTATCTTCTTCAAAGGTGCGCGCCTGTCTGAACTCTTCCAGCGCCTGCCAGCGTTCCTCTACAAATTGCGCGAACTCTTCTTCACGTCGCTGCCTGAAATCTCTTCGCTCCTGCAGCCGCCCATCAATAGCTCTCTCCCGGGCGTTAAGATAAGGTGACAAAACAAGAGTTAGGCCCGCCAGCAATGTCAGGCTAACAGCGAAAAAACAGCGGCTGATTTTCACTTGTAATCGCCCCCAAAATTTATATTAAAAATATTTTACCCGGTTTAAATCAGAGCCACAAGAACTATTTGTCATTGCTCAGAGCCTTCCGACGTCATTCCGGACAACCGAGCACTCAAAGCGTTGAGTGCTCCGGGCAGATCTGGAATCTATGGTCTCATGAAAATGGATTGCCGGGTCAAGCCCGGCAATGACGGGGGTCGGTATGTTCTGGTCATTGCTTTTTCTTTGGCTCCAGGTGGATGTAGACCCGCTCTATCAGATCGAGATTTAATAACTTATCGCGAATTTTTTCCTCTTCAGCGTGTAGCTTGCTCAACGTGCGGTTGCCGTCGGCTCGGAGCACAAAGGAGAGAAAAACTTTTGGTCCGACGTGGTGGGCACGCAGGTGGTAAGGACCGTCAAATTCAGTCTCGCGCGCGACAATTTCACGCGCTTTTTGCTGCAGTCGATATGAGGCTGATTCGCCAGTCAGGTGCCCGATATTCTCGCGCAGGGCGTCGTAGCCAATTTTCAGGATAAATATTCCGATCAGTGAGGCGATTATCGGGTCGAGGACCGGCCAGAGGTAGCGGGCGCTGATCAGCGCAAAGATAACCGAGCCGTCGGCCAGTATATCACCAAGCTGGTCACGACTGATTGCGACCAGGGCCGGCGAGTTGGCCGTTTCTCCTAATTGCTTCAGATACCATGAAAAGGCAATTTTAATAGCAATAGAACCTCCGAGAATTACCAGTGGAAGTGCTGTCAATCGGATAAGGCGCTCCCCAATGATCGCAAGATAAGCGTCGTAAAGGGCAAGCATGCCGCTGAGCAGGATAAGAAGACCGACGCCAACGCCGACCAGTGACTCGTAGCGGTAATGGCCCTCGGGGTGGTTTTCATCGGCCGGCTGCAGGCTGACCCACATCCCCAGCACAAGAATTATGCTGTAGAAGAAGTCAGCCGTGTTGTTTAAACCCATCGAGCGCAGCGAAGATGAGCCCGAAACATAACCGGCCCAGAGTTTCAACAGGGCCAGGGTCAGGCTCATTGCGGTTAAAAAATATAACGGCCACATGATCTTTTTCTGTTTGTCCATAACTAATCCAACTTTTCTCCAGAATTATTTTATGTAAAGAGTAGTTTACGTCCGTATGGAAAAAGAGTCAAGCAAACAAAAAAATGACCAGCTCACTCCAGCAATAACGTTCCAGAAAAATCTAATATAGTTAAGTTTTAACTTAACTATATTTATCATTATAAAATGTTTGCCTGCAATCAAAAAATCCTTTGTTTATGATGTTTTTTAAAATAAAGTTATATATTATGAGACAAAAAAGCCCTTCAGTGAGTGATATAGTTAAGCTATAGCTTAACTATATCACACGTCCGGGGACTTATCTTTTTTCTGTTTAACATTCAATACACGAAACCGTTTTTTAGGGGAGGAGATTGTGGGCGGTAAAGTCATCCTCAGGTTCTAAAATCAAAACCAAGTTTCCCCCTCACCTGTATCCTCTCCTTGGGAGTGATAAAGTGTGAAAGTTGGAAAGTGAGAAAGTATGAAAGTGGGAAAGTTGGAAAGTTGAAAATCGTAGACCGTAAAGATGGATTCCAGTTCGGGGCGGGGGCAGCGTAAACATCGAGTCGGCGAACAGACGAGCATGCGAACAGGCGAAAGTTCGGGGAAATCAAGAGCTAGAGCGAAGATCAAGAACAAAAACCATGAAAGACCAATCAAGATAGATTAGGGTCGGGGCCGTAATGACAAACACACAAGGTCGTAATTCCGGACGAAGTGAAACGGAGCCCCGGAATCCATGTTGAAGTTTAAAGATTTTCGGGCGAGGATGTTAAAATGGACTGCGAATCAAGGCCCGCAAAGCCAAAATTGTTAGAAGGTTCAATTTTTTGTAAATTAGGGCTTGTAAATTTTTTTGGGTAATGTAAAATGAACGTAGAATCAATCAAACTTTTACGCAACTAATTTTTAGAAAGGATGATTTACTATGGCGAAACGCTCTGAAGTTTACGCCTGTGAGCTCTGCGACAATATTGTCGAAGTGCTGCGAGGTGGCAAAGGACAGCTTGTCTGCTGCGGCCAGCCGATGGAGCTGCTGGAAGAACAGACGGCCGATTATACGACGGAGAAACACGTGCCCGTAATAGAAGAGATTGAAGGTGGTTACAAAGTTACAGTAGGCAGCACGATTCACCCGATGGAAGAAGCTCACTACATCGAGTGGATAGAGTTAACCGCTGACGGCAAGAGCTGTAAGCAGTATCTGGAACCGGGAGATGAGCCGGTGGCTAAGTTCGAAGTAGACGCTGAAGAAGTAAGCGCCCGTGAACATTGTAACGTCCACGGTCTCTGGAGGTCGTAAGGAATGCTTAAAACTGAAGTCGAAGAGGCGTTGAACGAACAGATTAATGCCGAACTTTACTCTTCTTACCTTTACCTGTCGATGTCCGCTTATCTGGAAGAGGAAAATTTAAGCGGCTTTGCACACTGGATGCAGATCCAGGCCCAGGAAGAAGCGGTTCATGCGATGAAAATCCAAAATTATGTCCAGGAGCGGGGCGGGCGAGTAATTCTTGATGAGATAGAAAAGCCGCCGGTTGAGTGGGATTCTGCCCTGGACGTAGCTGAAACCACGTTTGAACACGAACAGAAAGTAACCAGTCTTATCAACGAGCTGGTTGATCTGGCGGAGGAGGTAGGCGATCATGCCACCCGGCAGTTCCTTCAGTGGTTTGTTGAAGAACAGGTAGAAGAGGAAGATTCAGCCGACGAGCTTGTGCAGCAGTTAAAGATGGCAGGCGACGATCCGCGCGGGTTAATGATGTTGGATCGTGAGTTTGCCGCGCGACCGCCAATGTTTCAAATTCCCGGTGAGGAGGACTGATAGCATGGGTATCAGTTTTAAAGCAGATGAGATTTTTGAGTTTGCCGTAGAAATTGAGAAGAACGCCGCCCAGTTTTACCGTCGCGCCGCCGAACTTAACGAGGCGGCGGGTGAGTATGATTTTCTTGTCAAACTGGCCGAAATGGAGGACGACCACGTCAAGACTTTTTCCGCTATGCGTGAATCTCTTGGCGGTAGTGCAGTCGGCGCAACCGGTTTTGATCCCGACGGCGAGGTTGACCTTTTTCTGCAGGCAATGGCCGATTCACACGGCGGTGAGGGTGATCCTGCTGCGACCAAACAGTTGACCGGTGAAGAGTCTCTCGCTGACATACTCAAGACCGGTGTGCGGATGGAGAAGGATACTATTCTTTTTTACCGGGAGATTGTTGACAATGTGCCGGCGGAATACGGGCGAGAAAAAGTTGAGAAAATTATTGAAGAGGAGAAAGACCACCTGGTTACTTTGACTAAAAAGCTAAAGCAGGTTAAGTAAGTCTTGTAAACAGGCAGCGCTATCGAACGGGTTAACCGTCTGATAGCGCTGCCCTCTAATTAATCCGATTATTCCTCTGCGATAGCGTCGACAGGACATACGTCAATACAGACCTGGTGGTTCTCGCAGATGTCCTGGTCGATTTCAGCCAGGTCGTCGCCGTCCATCTCTATCGCTTGCACCGGACAGCTGTCCACGCAGATACCACAGCTCGTACAGAGCTCTTTGTCTACTTTGACCATAATTTACACCTCACCTTATAAAGATTCAATTTATTACTTGAAATAAAATTATACCACTTGTTGCTAAAATTTTCATCCCGGTCGTCTACGAGCCTCGGACAGAACCGGCCGGAGCCTTCCCCATCTACTGGAGGTGGAGAAGGAAAAATCAAGAAACTCTTCTGTAAGGTTTTGACCTCTGTAAAAATTAGCTTGGAAAATTCTTCTAAAAAGATAAAATTATCAGCCAAAAGCATTAAAATAAGTAACTACTCACCTTATTTCCCCCCCTTGAAGGGGGGAAAGGCAAATGGGGGAGAGGAGAGGGGATAGATGAGTAGTTACAAAAAAAGGAGGTGTTTGTGATGGAAGTGAAAGTTGAAAAACAAATTGATGAGGCTCGAAAAGAGGAGCTGGGAATAGATTCCTGGTCGCCCTGGTCGAAGGAAGCCAGCAAGTTCGACTGGTCGTATGCTTCGACTGAAACGGGGTATATTATCGAAGGCGAGGTTATAATTCACCTGCCGAACGACGAGAGTATTGAGGCCGAAGCCGGCGACGTCGTGCAGTTCCCCGAAGGGCTTAGCTGTGTCTGGGAAATTACGAAAGACCTGCGCAAAGTCTATACTTTTGACACGGTTGAACTTAACGCTGACGAAGCAGTTAGTGTTTAGTTGTAAGGCAATTGCTTAGCGCATACTTCCAAATGAGCTGCCAATCGTCATCCCGGGGAAGCGACCGAAGGGAGCGTGATCCGGAATCCATCTTGAATTTTAAACGGTTATCGTTCAAGACCATCCCCACTTTCCTTTTCCCCCCTTGAGGGGGGGAAGACAAAGGGGGGGATGTGAGCGCGGATTAGTTTCAATACGATTGTTTGAGCAGGTTTGCCAGCTTATCTGCGGCGTTTTTCCAGGTGAAGTCCCGGACGCTTTTTCGTGCCTGCAGGCCCAGCTCTTTTAGCTCATCGGGTCTGTCGAGAAGCTGAATAAGCTGATGCCGGAAATCATCTTTGTCCGGTTCAAAAACCTTGGCGGCGGGATGCTTTTCATCATACTGGCAGTCACGCGCCGGACGCAGTTGGCCCTCGATGCGAATCATTCCCGGGCCGGCGAAGTCGAGCTGTCCGCCCCAGTTGCTTGTCACTACCGGTCGCCCGGCCGCCATCCCTTCGAGTATTGCCAGGCCGAAGCCTTCCGAGCGACTCGGTTGAACCAGCAGGTTAGTCCTCCTGTATAACTCTGTTATTTCGGCATCCGACAGTCTACCCACCCGGACGTCAAAACCGGCCGTCTCCAGTTTTTTTCTGATCTCCCCGTCTTCCCAGAATTCAGTCTTTTTCTCTGCGGGTACGTAAGGCAACTGTACCTGCCAGTGAAGCTGTTTTTCTGTCAATAGATCAGAGGAGGCCAACAAAACGTCCAGGCCCTTGCGGTAGTGTGGAGTGGCCACGGTCAAAATATTTAACTGTTCATCTTCCGGCCAGGGAAGTGATTCCGGAAAATGCCGGGTGGAGTAGCCGTAAGGAATTAATTCCAGTTGTTCTTCCCGGACGCCACTTTTTTGATAGAGGTTGTAGTTGTGGCGAGAAGGAACCAACACACGCTCGCAGTCTCTGTTGAGCGGATCTACCCAGGAAACGGGAAGTCGGCTGGGTTCATAAACAGAAAAATTCCAGAGCCGAGTCTTCTTGCCGTGATATTTCTTCAGCAGCGGTGGGTAGGCAAACATCAGCTCGAAATCGGGTGTTCGCCACTCACCAATCGCTGTCTTAATTTCAGCCGGCAGGGGAAAGTCTTTTGTCCACAGCTTTCCCCGGGTCGGTTTAATCTTCAGATCAATTCCGTCGACCGCCGTCAGTCGGGATAACATACCCCGGCCCACCCGTGCCCAGCTCGTCGGGCTGGCAAGCAAACCGGTGAACTGTATTTTTAAACCCATAATTTATGTTTCCTCCGCCAACCTTTTCGCAGAAGTTCTTACTCCCTCTATCTGTCAAAAAAATTAATATTGGTCTCGAGCAAAAAAAATTGAAAACAAGACTCTATTTCTTTTCGTCAATTTTTGGTATTTTATAAATGCAGAAAAAGGGAGAAAATAACTTTCCATAGGAGGATAACATGCGCAAGAAGATTTTTGTGATTCACGGAGCGGGCGAAAAAGAAGGACTGGGTAAAGAATCGGGTGGTGACCTGGACACGGTCGGTTCCAATGCTTTCTACGGTGCCTGGTTTAAGAACCACTTTCAGGAAGAAGAGGGACGAGAACCGGTATATGGTGAGGATTTTGAGTTTGATTTTGTCAATTATTCAGAGGGAATCCGACACCTCGACATCCACGAAGGCTGCGACGTTTATCTGCCTGACTTTCCGATTGATGCTCTGCCTCCCCGGCTGGAATTAAGACGTATGAAACGTGAGGACGAAGCTGAGGTCCGCCGCCGGCTATATGAAGAAAAAGAAAATTTACGGAAATTATTTTATCAAAATTCTGAGGTGTTTCCCGATCACTGGAAAGCGGCTTTTAACGACCTGAACAAACAGATGGACAAAATTAATAGTGATCGCCAGTTTTTTGAAATTTGGTCAACGGTTCATTATGCGGGTATCCTGGCCGGAGCCGCCGAGCAGATTGTAGGTGACGGCGGCGAGGAAGAGGTAATGGAGCTTCTCGGTCAAAAAATGTTTGGCGAAGATTTTGAGGCGGCGGCTCGAGAACTGGAAGAGGTTCTGGATTCTACCATGAAACGTGACCTGCTCGATGAGCTACCCCAGGATAAAGTTCATGAACGTCTTCTATTAAACGACGCTGCCGGGTATGACTTTGCCTGCAAAGGACGTTTAGGTTGGCACGAGCAATTTCTGGGAGTGCTGGTTGAAGGGATTTCCGTCTATGTATCAACAGCGCTCTTGACTCGTAACATTAACGACGAACTTGACGAGGCGGGGCTGCAGGACCTGCTGGACTGGTTGAAGGTTCTGCGCTCTACTATGCTTGGTCCAGTATCTGAATTTTACGAGCTGGTTGATAAAATCCAGCAGGCCAATCCTGAAAATCCTAACGTCAAGAAAATACACTCCCACATGAAAGCTCTGCACGAACTCTGGGAGGGTCTATCTTACGATTGGATGTTGGAACAGCACCAGCCGCTGGAAGACCGTCTGATTGTACAGCTCTCCGAGTCAGCGTCTGGCCGCCCGGTTTCTGACATAGAATTGGTGGTTAACGTTACAGAAGGCGAGGTCACGCTTTCCCGTCCGGAAGAGGCAGGCGATGAGTTTAATAGTCTTGCCCTTCCCACCGCCGAGGACGGAACCGTTGAGGTCAAGCTAAATCACGATGGGATCAGTCCGGACGAGTTTGGTATCGCGGTAACCCACAACGACCTTGATTTTCTGACATTTCCTGAAAATCTGAAGCTCAGTGAGAATTATTTTGACGAACACCCTTCCCCTGACTCGGCTGAGTTTAGACTGGTTGAATACGTAAAAGGTAGCAGTGGAGAAGTAACTTCTGATGCCTCAGCAAATAAGGAAAAAATTGAGTCCGGTGAGGGCCTGCGGGAGGAGCGGGCGATTGAGATCAATTGCGATCTTATTGAAGAACATGTTCGTTATCTGGCCGAGAAGGACGTTCGTTTGATCCGGATTGACGATCACCACCCCTATGAGCCGGCCGTCCTTGAACGTCTGCAGGGGCTTAAGGAAGAGGGGCTGATTGTGGAAGACATTGTTCTCTCCAGCCTGCCCCAGGGCGAGGAGATGCCGATAGAAGAGCAGAAGTGTGGGGCCGACCTTATTTACGAACAATTCGTGGAAGGAACGGCCGCCGACAATTCTGGTCTCAGCCGTTTACGAGCGGAAGCTCACGTCCAGGACCTTCACATTCGCGAGTCTGAGCTGGCTATCGAAATTTCAAAGCTGATCGGCTCCTCTTACAATAAAATTGAGATGGTTCAGGCGCTTATGAACGTAGAAAATGAGTTGGAGATGAAAGAGATCATGTCCCGGCAGGGCTGGGACGAGGTTGTTGCTGAATACGAGGCCGGTTTGGAAAAAGTATTGCCCCGGGTGGAGAAGACGCTATTTCATATTCACCTGGTTGAGCCGCCTGAGGACGGTGATTACGCTGAGCATGTGGGGATGCGCAAATTTTTACATCCGCTGGAGCTCATGACAGCCGGCGAGAAGGGAAAAGAGCAACTGTATAAGGAACTATATGCGTCCGGACCCGGTCAGGACGTAAATATTTATTCGGCTCTCTCCCCGTTCTGTAATCAGAAGCTCGGCGAGCCGACAATTAACGTCGCATCAGCCCTTAATTATCTGACCAAGCGTTACTCTATCGACTACTACTTTTATGCCTACGGTTCCTTCCTGTTTTCAACCCGTCGTGTGAACGAAGAAGGTTTCATAATTGATCTGAGCAATCTGGTCAGTAAGGTTGGTAGCCCCGCCGATGGTGGGCACGCAGCTGCTGCGACGGGCTCGCCGGAGAATAACCCGTCCTTCCCCAAAGAGCGTTTTGATAACGTCTCGGACCGTAACTTCGCCGAATATCTTTACTATATTCTTGAAACTGTCTGCGATGTTACCGGTCTGGAGTTGGTTGAGCTGCGTGAGCAATATCCAGATGAATTAGAAGAAAACATGGAGGACGTGTTGAAACGTCTTGACCGTAACGTTTATAACATGCAGCTAGCCGGTGACGATGGAACAGTCAGTATATGCTTTACCGACTCCGTATGGAGTGAGCAGGACGAGCCTGATCTCTCCTTCCCGCTCGCTCTTGCCCATCTGCGGCGTAAGTATCCAATGGATTACTTTTTCTACTCCATTTCACCGGGCAATCTATTGATGCGTAACGTAATGGATCAGGAGGAAATTTTAAACCTGAACGATGCTGCCCGTGCTCTCGGGACGCACCGTGATGGCGGTCACCCGCGCGCCGCGTCCTGTCAGCCCAAATTTAACCCCAAATTTGACGCAAAATCATTTAAATACGTTAATTACAAGAATATTGACAATTACGTCAAATTTATTGCCAAGCGACTGACGGAAGAGCTTGGTTTCAACCAGTACCAGGTGAAGGCATACTGATAATTTGCCGGGCTGGTTTCCGATATTTTGAAGGGAGGCTCAGTTAGGAATGACACTTAAAGAAGTAAATTTGTCTGATCTGCGTCAAGACGTCGCCAGCGACCGCATGAATTTGATTGCCGATATTGTAAAAATAAGTCAAACACCGGCTCCTACTTTCGATGAACGTGATCGGGCTGAAGTGCTGGCTTCAAGGTTTCGTGAGCTTTACGTGGATAACGTCTACATTGACCCGGAAGGCAACGTTGTTGCTCACCGTAAAACCAGGGATGTGCCTCCGGTTTGTGTGACCGCTCACCTGGACACGGTATTTGACCGTTCCGTTAATCATACGGTTGAGGTGAATGACCGGGTAATTACCGGTCCCAGCGTCGGTGACGACAGCCTTGGTCTGGCCACCCTGCTCTCAATTGTTCGACTGCTTCCACCTGAAGAGCCGGGCAACCTCATCCTCCTCGGAACTACCGGGACGGAGGGACAGGGAAATCTGCGAGGATGCCGCTATTTTGTTGAAAATTTAGATGATCAACTGGGGGCCGTGCTCTGTCTCGAAGGGCACGGATTGGGACGTATTGACTACTGGTCGCTGGGAAATATCCGGCTGCGAGTTAAAGCAACCAGTAAAGGTGGTCACGTCTGGCGCGATGAAACTGGTCCCAACCCGATCAAAATTTTAAGTGAGTTAATTACCAGGCTTTACCAACGAGTTGAAGAGCCAAATGCTCAGGATAACTTTGGTGTTATAAACGCCGGTCGAATCGAAGGCGGAAGTTCCTTCAATACGGTTCCTTATAGTTGTGAGCTGGATCTTGAAATAAGGTCGGATGCCAACGATTTGATGGAAAAACTCTATGACCAAACCATGGAAGTTATTGGTCAGACGCAAAAACAGGGCCGCTTGACTCTTTCAGTGGAAGAGGTGACCAGGCGTCCCGTGACCGGCCTGCGCGAGGATCACTGGCTCGTCGACGAGGTGGAGGAGATTCACGATGAGCTGGGGATTACCTCAGAGCCGGGCCCGGCTTCTTCGGACGGCTGTATATTTATTGATGCAGGAATACCAACCGTCACTCTTGGGCTGGCTCGCGGTCATCACCGCCACCATGAGGACGAGGCGGTTGAGCTTGACAGCATGGAGACAGGACAAGTTCAGGTAATGATGGCCCTGATCCGCAGCGCGCGGCGTCTGGCTCTAAAATCTGATTGAGTTAGCGAGGACTGAAATAATTATTAAGCAGTTCAAGATCCTGCTCCAGCAGCTCAGTTAGTTCAACTGTCAGCAGAAAACCTTTCCCCTCTTCTTTTGTTTTAGAATCCAGTATGAGAGCCTCTCTGGGTGGAATCTGAAATTTGTTCGTCTCGAAAGAAATTTCAGCCGGCTGTTTTCTTTTCATCTTGAAAGCCAGGGCGTTTTTGTCTGTTGTCTGCACATATAGGTAATCACCGGAAAGGTCGACAGCCTGCCCCTGTAATAGTCTTACACCTTCAGGTGTCCGAACGATTACCGGTAATGGATCCGGTGTCACGCTTATTTTGCTGGATTCTATCTCTTCCAGGTGTGAAAATAAATTTTCGCGGCTTGCGAAGACGTTTAATTCATCGCGGTTTTTTTCGTTTCTTAATATTTTTGGCTGCAAAAGCCGAGGGATGTTGCAGAGATAAAAGTCCCAGCCTTTCTCATTTACTATGTCACGAATTAGCTTGAATTCTTTCACAGCATTTGTCGTTACCTCGCTGATACCACGAACGTCCAGCGCCAGAGCATTTTTCTCCGGACTGGCCTCCGCTATCTTATCTACACGCTGTTTCAGCTCATCAGCTAATCCCTCTTCAAGCGGTCCCATGAGCAATAAAAAAGCGAGAAAATCAAAATCCTCTGTTTGTAGGGCCATGAACTCCATTATTATTTGCCTCCTGTCAGTGACCGATTGTTTGCCGGGATTGCTGCCCGCAATGATTTGTTACTCTCGGCCTGTTTTGTTTAGTTATTGATTTTATCTTCATTATGTGATTCAATAAACAAATTCAAGTGTATATCGGTGCATATTTTTTTATTGACTTACTCGTTATCAGCAGTTCCAGAACTACTGCAAAGGTCAGAAGCTAATTTTGATAAATGAGTTTGAAATCTTGTCAGGAGAGTAGGTAATCTTGGCCGGTCCCGATGTTTCGAAAGTCGACTGGAATTGTCTGATTCTGGCGGCGGGACGCTCATCCCGTATGGGAGTGCCCAAGCCTTTACTCAAGTTTCATGGGGAGTATCTTTTAAGATTGAAGGTGGACCAGGCCATTCGCCTGGGAGCGCAAAAAGTTGTAGTTGTATTTGGCTATCACGAGGGCCGAATTCGCAGGGCGTTAGACCTCTCTCCGTCGCCCGACCTCCACTTTGTTAGAAATCCTGCTCCTGATCGCGGGCAGACCTCTTCGCTAAAGTTGGCACTCCAAAAAGTTGACACTACCAGAACGGTTTCTACATGGCCGATTGACCAGCCTCCGCTATCCGATGGTCTATTAAAAAATTTGCTCCAGAATCTCGATGACAAAATTGTAATTCCTTCCTACAATCACCGGCGCGGTCATCCCCCCTTTTATCCCCCCTGGTTTTTAAGCGAGGTTGAAGCACTGCCCCTGACCAGCGGTGTTAACTCCCTCTACGATAAGTATCAGGATAAAATTTTTCACGTAGAAGTTGACTCTCCTCTCGTGCTGGCGGATCTGGATACCCCGGCTGATTTACAAAAGCACCTTCAGGATTTATCGTTCTACGCCGAAAAACAATAAGAGACCGACTAACTTTACAGCGGGGCTGTTTGTTTCCTGGGAAAGAGGACAGTTCCTTACCGGTGGAGGTGTAGCATTGTCAATTAAGCAATTTTTTAAACTGACGGTTCTGATATGTTTAATCCCTTTATTGGGCATAGTTGGTGCCGCTGAACTATCAGCTTCACCTGGCATGCCGACCCGGATAGAATCGCTTGAATTTGTGCCTCGCAGTCGCCATCAGTTAAGAGTGGGGGCGGGGTTAGAATTTAATCGTGAGCTCGGCACGGATCTCCTTGGTGAAGAGGAACTCGAATACGACGCTTACCGGTTGAGCCCAGTAGAATACCGGTTCGGGCTGCTGGACGATTTTGAACTTGGTATTGGGACCGGCTATACTATGAACTCCGGGTCTCCCCACCCGGACGAATCGAATTTCGACACTATTGATTTAATGGCACGTATGCGCTGGCACCGTTATTTTGGCACTTCTTTTCGCCTCCGTTTCGCCGGTGACCCGGCTCTTCATCCTGACGGGGCCGACCGCCCACAATTGCGCGTTAACTTTCCATTTGTTATTGCGGTTGGCGACGGTTACTTTCACTCGGAAGTTGGTTATACATTTGCCGGCGGAGATTATGAGAATGCTGAAGGCGAGGTAATAGCAGATCGGGAAGGACATCTTAATTACGGACTTGGTTTAAGCTGGGCCAATTCATCTTTTTCAGCTTATTCGCTGGAAGTTGTCGGCCGTCAGGCCGGAGCCGAGCTGGAAAGCGGGTCTTTTAACGACCATCTTGAGCTGGTTTTTGGTTCTACCTTTACTTTAAATAAAAATTCTCGCCTGCAGCCCTCAATTGCAGTGGGGCTGTTAGAGGGCAGTCCTGATTTGGCTCTGCGAATTAGCTACACATTAGGACTGGAGCCACCGCTTCCGACTCGTAAAAAGATGTTGCCCGCCGACCGCTTTTCTCGGCGCGATCCTGCTCCTGTAGGGGAACCTGAAGTAGACCTGCACGAGCTTAAAAATCGCGGTGCTGCTGAGTTTGAATTGAACAACCTTGAGAAAGCAATTGAAATCTTTGAAGAGGTGCTGGAGCACAAACCAGATAGTTTAATTGCGCTCTCAAATTTAGGAGGGCTGCATTACCGGCGCGAGAATTACTCGCGAGCCGCGGTTTATTACCGCCGGGCTCTTGACGTCGAACCGACCGACGTGGTAGCCCGGCAATATCTTGGTGCAATTTATTATCAGCTCGGTGAATGGGAAGAAGCTCGCGAAGAATTTCAGACGGTACTGGAACTGGAGCCGGACAACGAAACAGTTCAACGCTGGCTTGATTTTTTAAGCCGTTAAATTAGCTTCTCTCCCGGTTGCGTTTGATTGTCAGGGGGCAACAATATTAACTCAAAAAATCCCTCCTACGGTTTTCTTTATACTGACTTTTATCAATTCACAATGGCCCAGGCCTATTTTAACCAGGGATTGCATGAAAAACCGGCCCGCTTTGAACATTTTTTCCGTGAAAATCCCAATTATGGCGACCACCGAGCCGGCTATTGTGTAAACGCTGGTTTAAATACCTTCCTTGACTGGCTAAAGGGCGCTGAACCAACCACCGATGATATCAATTATTTAAGAGACTTGTCTGGTTCGTCAGGATCCCGGCTGTTTGGGACTGAGTTTCTTGATTGGCTTAGTAACCGTGATCCTTTCTCCGAATTAACGGTCAGAGCAGTCCCGGAGGGGCGAATAGTTCATCCGAATGAGCCAGTTACGGTTGTTGAGGGGCCGCTGGCTCTTGCTCAACTGGTCGAAACTCCACTGCTCAATCATATTAACTACCAGATTTTAATTGCGACCCGGGCCGCCCGTATAGCCGCCGCGGGGGAGGGGAAGCTGTTGCTTGAATTTGGAATGCGGCGGGCCCACGAGAAGGGGGGCAATAGTGGTGCACGGGCCGCCATGATAGGCGGCGCTGATTTCAGCTCAAATACAGCCGCATCACGTATGCTCGGTTATCCTCCCAAAGGCACACATGCTCACAGCTTTGTTCAGGCCTACCTTGCCCTGGGCAAATCAGAACTGGAAGCTTTTCAGGCCTTCGCGCGAGCCTACCCTGACGATTGCATTTTGCTGGTGGATACCGTGGATACACTTCACAGCGGAGTTCCTAACGCGATTGAAGTTTTTAAGGAGTTGCGGGCTGAAGGGCACGAACCGGTGGGTATTCGTCTGGATTCCGGTGATCTGGCCCATCTGGCCGTGCGCTCAGCCAAATTACTCAACGAGGCCGGTTTTCCGGAGGTTAGTATTGTTCTTTCTAACCAGCTGGACGAGCTTGTTTTGCGTCAAATTCTGGAACAGATACGTAGCGAGGCTCCAGATTACGGTCTTGAGCTCGAGGCGTTGATTGAGCGCCTGGTTTATGGCGTCGGCACCCGGTTGATAACCTCAGCCGGGGACTCGTCGCTGGGCGGCGTATATAAATTGGTTGCAATCAAGAAGGGCAGGGACTGGAAGCCGGTTTTAAAACTATCTGAAACCCCTGAAAAAGTTCCGATCCCTGGGCGTAAGAATTTATATCGGCTCTATGACTATCGTGGTCGTGCGACCGCTGATTTGCTAACCGCCCCCGAGGAAGAAGTTCATGAACAGCGTTCATTATTTTTGCAGCACCCCTATCGTGAACAGAGCTGGAGGGAATTAAGTCCAGAAGATATCGGTGAGGTTGAGCCTCTGCTGGCCACCTATCTTTGCGAAGGTAAGCTGTTACGGGAAGGGGAGACAATGGAAAAATTCAGAGAGCGGTGTCAAAACGATCTGCAAAGGCTGGCCCCCGGGGTTAAGCGAGTCCTTAACCCCCACTATTATCACGTCTCGATCAGCAGCAAAATCTGGGAACTGAAACAGGACCTCGTGCAGGGCTACGGCAACTGAAAGATACTTAAAGCAGCGCCATAGCGATAGAAAAATAAATTAACAGGCCGCAGGCATCAACGATTGAAGTAATCAATGGTCCGCTGGCCACAGCTGGGTCGAGGTTCAAAGTGGTAAGCAGGAAAGGAAGCAGAACCCCGATCAGGTTGGCCGCGAATATTATTACAAGCATTGCCAGGCCAACGACGACGCCAATCATTACTTCCGCCCTGAAAACACCGAGGAAAAAACTGGCGAATCCGAGAGAAAGGCCTAAAAATAGACCGATAGCAATCTCCCTCAGGAAAGCCTTAAACCACTCGTCCATTTGAACATCGCCGATTGATATGGCCCGGACCATCATCATCGCCGACTGGGCCCCGGCGTTACCGCCGCTGTCAATCAGCAAGGGGATGAAGAAAGCGAGTCCAATAGCCGCCTCCAGTGTTTCTTCAAAACCGGCGATTATGCCGGAAGAAATCAGGTTGACAAAGACCAGTATTAACAGCCACCAGAACCGGCTGCGGAAAAGCAGGCCAACGCCCGCTTCGCTGTATGTCTTTCCCAGCGGCAGAACGGCGCTTGTCTTCTGAAAGTCCTCAGTTGCTTCTTCCTCAGCAACATCGAGGGCGTCGTCCATTGTCACAATACCGAGCAGCCGTCCGTTGGAATCTTCAACTGGAATCGAGAAGAGATCGTATCGCTGCATTATCTTGACCGCCTCTTCACGGTCCGCATTGGCTTTCGCCGAGACGTATGAATAATCCATAATTTCTTCAATCTGTGTCTCGGGGTCAGTAAGAATTATCTGCCGCAGTGAAATGGCGTCAATTAAAATGTTTTCTTCGTCAACGACATAAATTGATTTAATTGTCTCTTTGTCTTTGCCAATTTTTCGAATGTGCTCCAGTGCTTCCTGACAGGTCCAGTCCGGCTTTATTCGCACGTAATCCGGGGTCATCAGTCGTCCGACACTCTCTTCAGGATATCCCAGCAGCTCTCGGGCTTCTTCCAGATGTTCCCCCTCCAGCAAATTAAGTAATTTGCGGGTCAGGCGTGCCGGCAACTCTTCCAGGAATTGAGTCCTGTCGTCTGGAGGGATGGTTTTTAAAATTTTACGGGTTTCGTTGTCGGTAAGCTCTTTTAACAGCGTATTCTGGGGGTAGGGATCTAAAAAAGCAAAGACCTCGGCCGCTTTTTCCCGCTCAAGCGCCCGAAAGATAAAAACACGTTCAGACTTGGTAGATTTTAACAATAGGTCGGCTATGTCCGGAACCGGCCATTCGTCCAGGACATCCGTTAATTCGTCCCACTTTTCCCGGTCAATGAGCGCTCTTATTTTTTCTGCCTGGGGTACTACTTCCCCCTTAACTGGACTCTCTGTATTAGATTTATTTTTCATTTGATTACCTCCAACTTGGCTATAAACTACATTTTGAACAATTATTGTAGATTAAAGCTTGATTTTTACAAGGGAGTACCCGATAATATAAGCACAACAAGAAAAGTATATACGATTCCCCTTCCATTCCAATCAGGCCGGCTCAGACGAAAGTCTGGCCGGCTGGACTCATAAATCCGGATGTCCTACCGGATGGGAGGGGATGTTTTTTTGTACTCTGTCTACTGTTGCCCAACTCTCTCTCACCACCGGCGGCCAAGACCTGTTTTCAGTAAAATAACTTTCCAGCCAGTCGATAGTTTTTGAATCACCTGGATATCCAGAGCCTACTTCACCCCAGTGAGCGCTTATATTTTGTAAAGCAGTGTCACGCTCCTGCTTGGCCATCACACTGGCCGCGGAAACTGCCGGATATTTTTCATCGGCTCCGCTGGAGAAGTTAAATTTTCGTTCAGGAAGCGCCCACCTGATCCAGTTTTCGGCTTCTCGCCCACTGCCCAGGGCATCGGCGTAGACTGGAACCCCGGCGTTGAAGTTTTTAAGAGCGGCTGTAATTACCCGGGCCTCAAGGTGCTGCAGTGGCAGTTCGGAGGCGCTTATGACATGTGCCGGGATGTGGAGCGTCTGATAAAAACAGTTCTGTTTTATAAACTCGGCTGTTTTTGAGCGTTGGTCGGGAGTCATTTTCTTGCTGTCCGTGAGCTCTAAATCTTCCGGCAGGGAAGGTTCATCCCATTCAACGATACCTACGACAAGCGGCCCCACAGCCGGTCCCCGTCCCGCCTCATCAATGCCAATCACCTTTGCCATTATACCACCCTGAAAGGTACTAAAGAGATGCAAATCCCAGCAGTTTCATAGTATAATTATATCCTACTTTTAAACGACGTTGTGTATTCATTGGAATTAAAACGATAAAAAAGCGCCCGTAGCTCAGTGGACAGAGCGTCGCCCTCCGGAGGCGAAAGTCGGGGGTTCAAATCCTCCCGGGCGTATTGTTAGTTAGATAGTTAAAAAGTTATAAAGTTAGAAAGTTAAACTTCGTTAAACCTATCAACTTTCATACTTTCATACTTTCATACTTTCACACTTTCCCACTTTTCAACTTTCCCACTTTCACACTTCCAAGGAGTTTGAGGGACGGTAGTCCCTCAAGGGTTTAGCCACACGAGGTGGCGTGGGGGAGCAGCGAACGACAGTGAGCGTTGAGGGGGAAGAGGTGGGGTAAATTAAAGGACGCTTGGTTCTAAGGACTTGTCCGGGCGTGGGATGACCACCCGTTCAATCAGTATACCGTCTCCTTTAACCGTATTGCAAGCCTCGTCGACAGCGGAGTTGACAGCTTCGATGCTGCCCGTCAGGGTAAAGTAGCCCTTGCCCCCCATGGCGTTGGCCAACCGGACGTTAATGAGCTGAACTTCAGATTTTTTGGCGGCGGCATCGGCGGCAATGATGGTTGCCGATACAGAGAAAAATTCTACAATACCCAGTGCATCGAGTTCATGTGCGTCCGAGGTGTCGCGAATAGCTGGAATAAGCTGGGGATGAATGTTAGGGATAACCAGGTCATGAACGAGCGTATGCCCGGCCACTTCAATCCCCCGGTCGACAGACTTTTCAACGTCGGCGACGGTTCCGGTGACCAGGGCGATAAATTTTCCCGGACAGACCGTATGTGCCTCCACCAGGGTGGTGTCGGCTCTTTTGACCATTGCGTCCGTAACTTCGTGGCCCCGTGCCATGCTGCTCGTTTCTACCAGTCCAATTGCATTTTCCATTGTCAGTCTTCCTCCGCGGTAATTTCTATCCGACTGTCGTTAATTTTAGTTATAGTCCCATCAATGCTGGCGTGCACCTTGCTGCCCAGCGCTCCCTGCGGAATGTCCGCAATCAAGTCACCTTTATTCACCCGCTGGCCTTCTTCCACTATCGGTTCGGAAGGAGTGCCAACGTGCTGGTCGAGCGCAATGCTTACCTCGTTAGTTGTTATTTGTCGCAAGGGAAAGTCGTGTAGATCATATTTTTTCAATCCAATTCGCGTCAACAGCCGGTCGGCGTTAACCTTGCGAAATTCTTTCTCCGGGTGTTCTTGAGGCTCTGCCCGGTTGTGTGGATTATCAATCCCCGCCTCCTGCAGTTCCCCGCGCAGTTGCACAATTACGTCGCGGGGCGACAGGTCCAGCGGACAGGCATACATGTCACAGAGTCCGCACTCACAGCAGAGATAAACCGATGTCAGGTCGGCCTTGCTGTATTTTGGTGCAATGAACAGGTTGCGCATAAGTTTGTGCGGATAAAGGTCGTGCCCGACGTGATTGCGCGGGCAGACGATTGTGCATTCAAAACACTGGTCACAGGTTGACTGGCCGCGTCGGTATTCTACCTGCGGTGTTCGCCGTTTGCGAACCGCAGTCGTGTTGTCCGGCGGCAGGGCAATAAGGGCACCGCATGTTTTAGTGATTCCGTGTTCAAAGTCAACTATGTTGCCGGTCATTGGTCCACCGGAGATCAGAGTTGGATCCTCAGTGGCCAGCCCGGCTAAATTTAACAGCTCGCCGGCTTTTATTCCTACTGGAACCTCAGCAATGTAGGGGTCATGCAGTTCGCCTGCCACGGTAATCCAGCGGCTGGTTACCGGCTGGTCTTCGGTCTCTGCCATATAAACATTGAGCAGCGTATTGACGTTACTGACAACTATTCCGACGTCCAGCGGGATTCCTCCCTCAGGGACTATTTTACCCGTGACGGCGTGGACCATCTCGACTTCGTCGCCGGCCGGATAGTAGTTGTCCATCAGGTAAAGCTCAATATCATCGTCACCGATTGCCTTCTCCAGGGCGGCGATCGCCTCTTTATATTTGCGCTTGAGGGCAATGATTAACCGGCTGGCGTTGGTTGCCTCGCCGGCCATCTTCAGTCCCGCCACCACATCGTCGGCCCGCTCGGTCATAAGATGGACGTCCGTTGACAGCAGGGGTTCACACTCCGCCCCGTTGGCGATTACAGTCTCAACCTCGGCCTCTAATTTAACGTGAGTCGGGAATCCGGCGCCGCCGGCACCAATTATTCCCGCGTCTTTTACTGCTTCTACTATACTAATAGTTCGATACACTCCTATTTTTTGTATAATTCTACTACCCAAATATCATAGCTTCCAGGACTGAAAAATCAACTCTGTTTCTGTTTCGGTGATTTTATGGCTGGTTTTGCCCCGTTGAACGCTCACTCTGAATTCACTCTTCGTGACGGCTGTATGACAGTGGAGCAGTATCTCGATCGGTTGGCTGAGCTGGATTTGAAAGCTGCCGCTCTGACTGATACTCACAACTTGTTTGCTGCCTTTAAGTTCCATCAACAGGCTTTCCGCCGGGGGATCAAACCAATACTTGGTTCCGAATTGTTTGTGGGGGCAAAGGCCCCTCACCGCCGGCGCTCTTCTTTTCCTCGCCTCCGAGTCCTGGTTGAAACCCAGGCGGGGTATTCCAACCTCTGTCAACTTATTAGTGAGAGTTATCGAACGCGTGACAGCGGCGGGCTTTTTGTTCCTCGCTCCCGTCTGGCTGAGATGTGCGAGGGTTTGTTCGTGCTTGGTCCGGAGGCGTCGGGTCCCGGTAGTCCGCCCCTGGACCTTTCGGTTCCCGATTTTGTAAAAAATTTAAAACAGGACCTTCAGTTGTATGGTGATCGCTATTACGTAGAAATACCTCTATATGGCCCTCTTACACCGGATCAAAAAGAGTATTTAAGATATGCCGATGAGAAGGATGTTTCAGTTCTTTTTACCCATCCCGCCTATTATCCGACACCTGAGGATGCGGACGTTTTGCCGCTGCGTCTTGCTGTTCAGACCAATACGAAGCTGGAACAGCTTGACGAGCTGGCCCCCCATCGCCGTCAACAGCATGTTGTCGGGGCGAATCAGATGCGTGAGTGGTTGGGGAAGGAGGCTGAGCGGCTGGAGCTGACTGAAAAGCTGGCCCGTCGCTGTTCGTTTGAGTTTCGCACCGGAACCCATCAGCTCCCCGTCTATCCCGGCGCCGGTCAAGCGGGCAGTGCCGCTCATCTGAAAGAGCTCTGCCAGCAGGCGCTCAAACAAAAAGACTACGCTTCCGAAGAGGATACCGCTGTAGAGCGAATGGAAATGGAACTGCAGGTCATCACCTCGCGCGGTTTTTCCGATTACTTTCTTATTGTCGCCGATATTGTCAACTGGGCGCGGGAACAGGGAATAGCGGTTGGCCCCGGCCGAGGCTCCGCCGCCGGTTCTTTTGTCGCTTATCTGCTTGGGATTACCGAGGTTGACCCCTTCGCCCACGATTTAATTTTTGAAAGATTTCTCAACCACGAGCGCGAAGAGATGCCCGATATTGACCTTGATTTTGCCGACCGCCGCCGCGATGAAGTAATAAACTACGTGCGCCAGCGTTTTGGCGAGCAGTCGGTTGCACAGATAATAACCTTCGGTCGGCTGAAGGCGCGTAACTCGCTGCGCGCTGTCGGTCGGGTTCGCGGTGAGCCCCGCCAGAGGATAGACCGCCTGCTTGGGTTATTCCCGGTTGATGTTGATCTGCCGCTGGCTCAACTTCCCGCCCGCTTCGAGGGTCTGGAAAAAGCTTTGAATGAAGCGGACCACTTCAAACAGTGGTATGCCCAGGCAAAAAAACTTGAAGGGCTGGTTCGCAATGCCTCGCTTCATGCCGCCGGGCTTCTAATTGGCGAGGGGGAGCTGTCCGGGCAACTTCCCCTTTACCGGCCCTCCGAAGACGGACAGGTTGCCTCCCAGTATGACATGTATGATCTGACGCAACTCGGTTATCTAAAGCTTGATATCCTGGGGTTGACCACCCTTACTCTGCTGGAACTTACTCTGGAGAAACTTCCGCCCGGAGAAGAGGTCGACCTTTCGGCGCTGCCCGAGACCGATTCACAGGTCAGCGACTGGTTGAAAGAACGTTCTCTTGAGGGTATATTTCAATTTGAAACTACTGGATGTCGCGATCTTGTTCAACGCTTGCAGCCCGAGGACAGGAGGGACCTGATGGATTGTCTTGCCCTCTACCGGCCCGGCCCCCTGCAGTCGGGAATAGTTGACTCGTATCTCAAGCGACGTCGTGGCGAGGAGGAAGTTGAATACCCCCATCCAAATCTGGAGTCTATTCTGGAGTCCACCTATGGTTTGATAATCTACCAGGAGCAGGTGATGGCAATTGCCCGTCGGGTGGCCGGTTTTAGCTGGGCCCGTGCCGATACTTTCAGGGAGGCGATGGGGAAGAAAAAAGCTGATTTAATGGCCTCGTTACGTGAAGAGTTCGTTAGCGGCGCCCGGGAAAACGGCTACGAGCCGGACTGGGCCAAACAACTCTTTGAAACTCTTTCCAATTTTGCCGAATACGGTTTCAATCGTTCCCACAGTGCTGCTTATGCTGCAATAACTTTCCGAACCGCCTACCTGAAGGCCCATTACTCTCGCTATTTTTATGCCGCACTCTGTACTGTTAAGGCCGGCGACCGCGACCGAATTGGCCGTATCGCCGGGGCGCTACAGGAGGATGGTTTTCGGCTGCTGCCTCCCCGGGTAAACTGTTCCGAGGCTGAGTTCACTGTTGCCGAGGAGGGAGTTCGCTATGGGTTGATGGCTGTAAAACATGTTAGTGCAAAGTTGGCCCAGGAAATAACTGACCTGCAGCAGGGGGAAGAGTTTGCCGATCTTAATGATTTTTTAAGTCGTGTTGATCCTTCACTTCTGCACCGGCAAGCTTTCCAATCGTTAGCCGCCAGCGGCTACTTCGATCCCTTTGTTGAGGATCGCGGTGGCCTGGTGAAACGGGCCGAGGAACTGATCAAACAGGGGGGGCGAACCTATCGCGAGCGGGAACGTGGTCAGGAGAATCTTTTCGGCGAGGGCGGCGGTCCGCTTGAAGAACTGGCTGCTGCTGGTTCACTCTCCTGGACCTTCCAGCAGCGCACTCATGCCCAAAAGGAAGCGCTTGGTTATTATCCGTCCGGCCATCCGCTGCAGTCCTTTTCCCATTTTTTCCCCTTTATGACTCCGGGTCGTCCCCGTGATTTTGTGGAAAAAGATTTTCAACCCGGCCAGAGTGTGGCGCCGCCCCAGCTGCTTGCCTTATGTGAGGAGGTCTACTCACAGGCCGAGACCCGTTATCTCAAACTTCTGGGAGAAGACGAAGAACTTGTTCTCAGGTCGGATGAAACGGGCGAGGGGCTGGTCCGTCGCGTTTTGCTCTGTGAGCTTGCCCATGATTCCGAAGGCTGGAAAATTGTGAAAACTGAGATTGTGCCGCGTCAGTCGGCAGCGGGTTTGATAATACACCTGACAAGTCACCAGCGTATGGATCAGATTAAGAAGCTGAAGCAGTTACTTACAGGTTTTAGTGGTGAAAGTCCCGTAAGATTACATATTCATGAAGCTTCAGAAGTCTCCCGCTTGGAGATAGCTCCGCGGGTAAACCTGCAGCCGGAGCTTGCCCGGGCCCTGGACAATTTGCTTGGCCCCGGCCACACAGCACTTTTTTTCCCGTCTGATAGTCAGAATGATTGAATTTTGAGCGTTAAATAATATAGTTAATTGTGGCTTTGATACAAAAAACAGGTAAGGAGTGAATTGATATGGTAAATATCAGAAAACAGTTGTCTATATTTCTGGCCAACCGGCCCGGCACGCTCGCCAGTGTCTGTGAGAGTTTGAGGGAAAAAGAGGTAAATATTTTAGCAATGACGGTTTCTGACACGGTGGATCATGCCGTAGTTCGCATGATCGTCGACAAACCGGGGCCGGCTGTTCATCAGCTCGAGGGACAGGGGCTGCTTGTTGTGGAAAACGATGTTCTTGTGGTAAGACTGGAAAACAAGCCCGGTGCTCTGGCAGAGTTGGCCGGTCAGCTGGCAGAACATGAAGTCAACATTGAATACGCTTACTGTACGGGCATGCCCTCTCAGCAAAAAGGGTTGATGGTCTTTAGAACCGCCGATCCCGAGCGAGCCCGGGAGTTGCTGGAGGCGGACAACTAAGTGATAAAACGGCTGCGCAGCGAGTATGGCGATAATTACTCTTACGTAATTTATTCTGAAAATAGTGGTGAGGCGGGACTTGTTGACCCAGTTTCCACTAAAGCCGTAAGACGTTTCTTGAGCCGTAACTCCCTGAGGCCGGTCTGGATAGTTAATACTCACGGTCACGGTGATCATACCGGTGCCAATCAAGAGTTTGCCCTTGGGTCTGAAACCGAAATTTACGGCCACGTGAAGGCCGCCGGCCAGATTGGCAAGCTGGATCGTAAGCTGCGCGATGGCGATATTATTGAGCTCGGTGAAGAGCGGCTTGAAGTTATCCATACTCCCGGTCATACACCGGGGAGCATCTGTCTCAAATCCAGTGATTATTTAATTTCCGGTGACACCCTTTTTCTGGCCGGCTGCGGTAATACAAGTTTTGGTGGCAATACGAAGCAGCTCTATCAGTCGATAAAAAACAAGCTTCGTCCCCTGCCGGACCGTCTGAAACTACTGCCCGGGCACGATTATGCACTCAAAAATTTAAAGTTTGCTCGTAAATTTGAGCCCGACAGCGAAATAATTCAGCAAAAGATTGATTACGTTAAAGGAACTAAAGTTAGTAACAAAGAACCCGAGTCGATACTGGGCGAGGAGAAACGGTATAATCCATTCTTTCGCTTTGATAACCTTAATCTGATTGGAAAGTTAGAGGGTTTACCAGACTCGCCTACCGGCTGGGATGTATTCAAACATTTTCGCCAGCTTAGAAATAGCTGGTAGAACTGGAGGAGTTGTATAATGGCACAACTTGAATCATTACATCGTGACGAGAAGGTCAGTCTCTATCAGATCAGAGACGGCGACAGCCCGATTGAAGAGTATATATTTTCTACACCTGAGACGAGAGAAATTTGTAACCGTCCTGAACTGGTTGGGATTGAATTTCCCGAGGGGATGCGGACGGCGACCGCCCGCTTGTTAAAGCTGAGTCCGCTGGCCGAGTTGATTGGAGGAAAAAGTGGTAAGGAAAATTGTATCCTTCATTTTTTACGCGGTGGTCTTAATTTTCAGTTGAGAGAAGCTCTGAACGAGGCTTATGGGTTCAACCGTCAGTATTGTTCATACATGACTTCCCAGCGTTATCAGCGGGGTAAACGTTGGAAAATCAAGCAGGACCAATACCGCAAGATAGATTATCTGCCCGGCTCAAATCTTCTTATCGGGGATTGTATAGCTACTGGTTCTACCATGGAAAATGGCCTCAAAGTATTGCTTGATAATGCCCGTGAACAGGAAAAACCAGTCAGTAACCTCGTAGTTTTTACTATTGGTTGCTCGCGGGCTCGTGAAATACTTACGGATTTTCATAGACAATTAGAAGCAGAGTTTGATTTTGGACGAACGCTGGTATTTTATGTGGAAGGCCGTTTCAAGCTGGCGGACGAAGACATGGGACTGACGATAGCTTTGCCCGGCACCGATCTTCTTCGCCGTGACGCGCTGCTTGCGCCGGAATATGAGCTCAGTCTTTACGATCGCTTGCACATACCTGTGGAACGCTGCACGATTTATGATCTTGGTGCAAAGTCATTTACCTATCGCGACCACGTCCACGAAGTTGTTGAATACTGGCAACAGCTTAAAGAGTCCTCGCTGACTCTGGAACAGGCTTATAGGGAACGCTGGCCGGAGGACGACTATCACTCTCTGGACTCGTTGAAAGAGTCTCGCCAACAGGTCTGGCCTTTCATAAGTGAAGCTGAAATAAAGGAGCTGTATGAGGCTTACCGGCAGCGTTGGGATGAGGAGCTGCCCGACGATGAGTCAGTTGATCATCAAGCTCTGCAGCGATTGGCGGACGAGCGTATACGGATCATGAAAGATTTGCTTTAATCCGGTCTTTCATAGAATCGCCCGAATTGTTTAACTAACAAAAAAATGCGGAGTCAGGGAGGCGTTAGCAGATGAGTCCTAATTTTCCGCCCCATCTACTTGGCCTGGAATTTCTCGACGCATTTGCTTGCGAGGAGCTGTTTGCTTCCCTTGACCGCCCGGTTATACCGGGGTTTGGTCCCGATCGGGTCCTGCGTCTTGGTATGGCTGCAGAATCACCGCCTCTGCGAGCGGCCGTCTACGACGCTGTCAGACAGCGGCAGGGTGAGTTGTTTTCGCTACTCTCCAGCCCGGTGGAAAATAATCAGCAGGTAGAAGAGTTGCTGGCCGCTGCCCCGCTCATTGACCTTTTTTCTCTGCAATTTACGGAGCAGCGTCTGGCAGAAAAATTTGCTGCAAAAAGTCCTGTGCCGGTCGTTAATCTGGGAAGCAGTCGCTTTGTTCCCTGTCAAATTTTAGCTGATTATTATACAATTTCTGATCGTCAAAAACTGGACAAACTAACTTACGTGGGTCGAGTCGACGCTTTCTGTTACACCTTGATGCGCGCCTCGCTTCTCTTTGACTTTGAGCTTGAATTGCTTTTGCCCTCCGGTGTTGAGCCGGATCGGGTCCTTTTGAAATCATTACTTGATCGGGGCGCTATAATTGAAATTATAAAAGGAACTGCCTGGCCCAAAAATAGCGAAGTGCTCTATCTTGGTCGCGGATGTGAAGCGGTTCTGGACAATCCACCCGGGGCGTTGATCAGGGACCTGTCGGGTCCTGCGCTGCTTGCGCTGGCTGCTCCGTGGCGTTCTCGTGCCGACTTGTTTCAACACGACGGGGGAGTTTTGTTTCGTGAACAGATGAAAAACTTTTCCCGGCTCTTAGCAGCTCTCTATGGTCTGCTCGTATAACCGGCGGCAATAAATTTTAGTACTTGTTGAGCGCCTCCAGCGACAGTGCGGGTATGATCTATCGTTTGTCATTGCGGGCTTGACCCGCCATCCATTTTTTCACCCCCCTTTGTCTTTCCCCCCCTTCAAGGGGGGAAAGGAAAGGGGGGATGGGTTTGAGCTATACCCGTTTAAATTCAACATGGATTCCGGGTCGCGCTCCCTATGGTCGCTTGCCCGGAATGACGACCTAAACGGCATTTGACAGTAGGCGCTAAACAGTTAAAAATTTTATTACATTGTTTATTTTCAAAAAAATAGAAGTGCGGGTTACCATAAAAAAATATGAATTTATTTAGCAAACACATTAGCTCAGGAGGTTTGTTTCATGCAGAAAAAAGAAATTAACAGGGTAGTTCTTGCCTTTAGCGGTGGTCTGGACACTTCCGTAATTGTCCACTGGCTGAAGGAAAATTACGATTGTGAAGTAATTGCTTTTGCTGCCGACGTCGGCCAGGGGGAAGACCTTGAGCCGCTGCCGGAGCGAGCGGAAGCGGCCGGAGCCGCCGACATACATATCCGTGATGTGCGCGAGGAATTTGCCAGTCAATATGTCATGCCGGCGCTTAAAGCCCAGGCCGTCTATGAGAACGGCTACCCGCTTGCCACTGCTCTCGCTCGGCCTCTTATTTCTAAACATTTGGTTGATATCGCCCGTGAATACGATGCCGACGCAGTTGTTCATGGCAGCACAGGGAAAGGGAACGACCAGGTCCGTTTTGAGGTCTCCGCCCGAGCTCTGGCGCCAGATATCGAAGTGCTCGCTCCCGTCCGCCACTGGGAGCTGAATACTCGTGAGGATGAAATTGAATACGCCGACCGCCATAACATTCCGGTCGAGGCGACCGCCGAAAGCCCCTACAGTTATGACCGTAACCTCTGGGGTGTAAGTATTGAATGTGGGCCGCTTGAAGACCCCTGGAACCGTCCGCCCGAGGAGGTTTATCTTTGGACGGCCAATCCTCTCGAAGCTCCCGACGAACCCGAGGAATTGACGTTGGAATTTGAACAGGGTAAACCGGTTGCTTTAAATGGTAATAAGCTTGACCTGGTGGATCTAATTGAACAGCTAAATGATCTCGCCGGGCGTCACGGTGTTGGCCGAATTGACATGGTCGAAAATCGTCTCGTCGGAATTAAATCGCGTGAAATATACGAGGCGCCGGCCGCGGTTGTTCTGCTTGAAGCCCACCGCGCCCTGATGGATATTGTTCTTGACCGTGACGTTTACCATCAACTGCAGCGTCTCTCGCCCAAATACTCTGAGCTGGTTTACAACGGCCTTTGGTTCTCAGATGTTCGTGAGTCGCTGGACGCTTTTGTTAACAGAAGCCAGGAGCGTTTAACCGGTGAGGTCCGGCTGCGGCTTTACAAAGGTAGCGCCGTCGTTAACGGCCGCCGTAGTCCTGAATCGCTCTATGATCGCTCGCTCTCCACTTATGACGAGGGTGATGAGTTTGATCAGTCTCTGGCTCCCGGTTTTGTACGTCTCTGGGGGCTGCCGCTCGAAGTTGCCGGTCGCCGTCGAGGTCGTCAATGACTCTCTGGCGCAGCTCTGCAGAGACCGGTCCCGGCGACGCGATGCTTGACTTTACCTCCTCGCTTGAACAGGACCGTCGCCTTTACCCCTACGACATCCGTGGCTCCATAGCCTGGGCCGAGGCGCTTGAGCGTCTTGGTGTTTATGAGAGCGCAGAGCTGCAGCAGGTTGTTGAAACATTGAACGATATAAAAGCTGAGCTGGATGCCGGCGAGCTGGAGCTTGATCCCGAGCTGGAAGATATTCATATGAATATTGAGGCCGAGCTCAGCAAACGCTTGCCTGAGCTTGGATCGCGCCTGCATACCGGCCGCTCGCGCAATGACCAGGTTCTTGTTGACGTAAAACTTTACCTGCAAGACTGCTCTGTTGAACTGGAGAACGGTCTCTTATCACTGCTAAAAGCACTGCTTGAAAAAGCCGGGGGGGAGGCTGGGACGCCACTGCCGGGCGCCACCCACCTGCAGCCGGCTCAGCCGGTTAGTCTTTCTCATTATCTGTTAGCTTTTTTCGAAAAGTTTCGCCGCGATTATCAGCGTCTTCAAAAGAATAAAGATGAGCTTAGCGTTCTTCCGTTGGGTAGTGGTGCTCTGGCTGGCTCCGGCTTCAAAATCGATCGTCAGTTTCTTGCTGAACAGCTCGGGTTTGAGCGTCTTTCTCGTAACAGTCTCGACACCGTCTCCGAACGGGATTTTATGCTCGATTACCTCCATTTTCTTACTCTGCTTGGATTGCACGCTTCCCGGCTCGCCGAGGACTGGATAATCTGGTCAACACCGGCTTTTGACTTCTGCCGTCTGGACGATAAATTCACCACCGGCAGTAGTATTATGCCGCAGAAAAAGAATCCCGACGCGCTTGAGTTAATCCGTGGCCGCAGTTCCCGACTGCTTGCCGCCTACCAGGGACTGGCTTCGCTCCTTAAAGCCCAGCCCCTGGCTTATAATCGTGACCTGCAGGAGGACAAGCTCCACCTTTTCCGCGCCCTGGATGCAGTAAGCTGGTTCTCTCTTTTGCCGGAAATGATTTCCACAACCACTTTTAATCGTGAAAAAATGGCGTCCGCCACCGAGATGAATTTTCTTGCAGCAACCGACCTTGCCGACTATCTGGTCGAACGCGGTCTGCCCTTTCGACGTGCCCACAATGTCGTTCGTGAGTTGGTTGAAAAGGCCCGCCGGCAGGATAAAAAATTATCGCAGCTTGAACTTAGTGAATATCAATCAGCAGCATCGGAGTTTGAGCAGGACGTTTATGATTTTATCGATCCAGTAGCCTGCATGAAGCGCCGTGACGTTTACGGGGGCACAGCCCCTCGACGCGTTCAGGAGGCCCTTGATGAGGCGGGCGGCTGGCTTCAGGAGGTTAACAACAATGACTGACCAACTTACCGGCAGCGCCGGTTTTAAATATCTGGACGGCGAGTATCACTGTGAAAATATTCCCCTGACCGATCTGGTCGAGGAACATGGCAGCCCCCTTTACGTTTACAGTAAAAACCACATGCTAAATCAATTACATAAGTATCAGCAAGTCTTTAGCCAGCAGGACTCTCTCGTCTGTTTTGCTGTTAAAAGCAACAGCAACCTTGCCGTCCTTCAGCTCCTTGCTGAAGCCGGCGCAGGTTTTGATATCGTCTCCGGCGGCGAGCTGGAAAGAGTGCTTAAGGTCGGTGCTGACCCGGGAAAAATTGTCTACTCCGGTGTCGGTAAGACGGCAGCCGAACAGCGCCGTGCGCTTGAGGCCGGTATCTATCAATTCAACGTCGAGTCGATTCCCGAGATTGAACAATTGCAGCGATTAGCCGCCGAACTGCAGACAGAGGCTCGTGTCGCTATCCGGGTCAACCCGGCCGTCGATGCAAAAACACACGCTAAAATCACTACCGGCAAAAAAGAAAATAAGTTTGGGATTCCGTTCCCCGAGGTTGAATCTGTTGCGAACAGTATTGCCCGTAGCAAAAACCTCAAATTTACCGGTCTGCACTTTCATATTGGTTCGCAGATAACAGACCAGCAGCCCTTTGAGCGGCTGGCTCGCAAAGCTCGGGACCTCATACGCAGCCTTCGTGAACATCGTATTGAAGTGGAAACTCTAAACCTGGGTGGCGGGCTTGGCGTCTGTTACGACGACGAGGAGACGATCTCGCCTGAGCGCTGGTGGGAGATAATCTCACCTTATCTGGCCGATCTCGACCTTAAATTCATAGTTGAACCCGGCCGCTTTATCACTGCCAACGCCGGCGCCCTGATCACCAGGGTGATTTACGTAAAAAAATCCGTTACCCATAATTTTATTGTTGTTGACGCCGGGATGAACACTCTCATCCGCCCGGCGATGTATGACGCTTTCCATGAAATTGTTCCGGTAATTCCTCGCAATAACGACCCAGTAAATGCTGACGTTGTTGGCCCCGTATGTGAAACCGGCGATTATTTTGGCAAAGGGCGGGAGCTCCCCGAACCCCGGCCCGACGACCCGCTGGCAGTTATGAGCGCCGGCGCTTATGGCTCCTGTATGGCTTCCAATTATAACTCTTTTCGCCGTCCGGCCGAGGTGCTTGTTGATGACCGGACCGCTTATCTCATACGGGAACGAGATACCTACGAAGATATCTGGTGCAAAGAAAAAATGATTGATAATTAAATTTAAAATCTGAGGTGTATTTCAATGTTAAAGGGTTCAATGGTCGCACTGGTTACGCCGTTTAAAGACGATAATGTTGACGAGCAGGCGTTGCGTCGGCTCGTCCGTTTTCAGGAAGAAAACGGCACTGATGTGCTTGTTCCCTGTGGAACTACCGGGGAGTCGGCAACGCTTGAATACAAGGAACACGAATTTGTAATCGAGACTGTAATCGACGAGGCTGAATCAGCACAGGTTCTGGCCGGGAGTGGCTCCAATAGCACTCACGAAGCGATCCGCATGACTCGACACGCCGAAGAAGCCGGCGCCGACTATGCGCTCGTTATAACCCCTTATTACAACAAACCGCCACAGCGGGGTATGATCGAACATTATCAACGTGTCGCCGATTCTGTTGATATCGGTATTGTTGTCTACAACGTTCCCTCCCGTACCGGCATTAACCTGCTTCCCGAAACAGTTGTTGAACTTTCTAAAATTCCCAACATTGTAGGTGTAAAAGAGGCCTCCGGTGATGTTGATCAGGCGGCTCGAATCGCCCGGGGGACGGACGAAGATTTTGCTGTTCTGAGTGGTGATGACTGCCGTACTCTGCCAATGCTTTCTGTTGGTGGTCAGGGGGTTGTATCTGTTCTTGCTAATCTTGTTCCCGACCGGGTGAACGCTCTTGTTCACGCCTGGTTGGACGGTCAGCCGGAGCTTGCCCGACAGATACATCAGGAGCTTATGCCGCTTATGGAGGCCATGTTCTGGGAAACAAATCCTATCCCAGTCAAGGCCGCTGTTAGCATGCGCGGTCTCTGCCGCAATGAGCTGCGCTTACCAATGACTGAGTTACAGCCCGAACTCTATGACAAACTGGAAAAACTGCTTGCAGAAAGTGGGGTTGAAATTCAGTGACCGCCGCGGCTTCGACCAGGCTTTTAGTTACCGGTGTTGGCGGTCGGATGGGGCAGGAAATCTTGAAACTGATAGCCTCTCAAGATGAGTTTTCCCTTGCCGGAGCGCTGGAACGAAAGGGCAGCCCACTGGTTGGTAAACGGGCCGAAGAAATAATTTCTTCGCTGCCGGCGAGTGTTACTGTGCGCTCGGAACCGGCAAATTTTCTTGATTCTGAAGGGGTGCTGATTGATTTCACTCGACCGGAAGCCACCCGCGAGTTTGTTATGGCTGCCATTGAAACCGGCACGCCGGCTGTAATTGGCACCACTGGAATTGACAAAAAAGGAATGAATCAGATAAAAAATCTTGCCGAACTGGTTCCCGTTGTATATGCCACTAACATGAGTCTTGGCATTAACCTGCTTCGCCGTCTTATCGTTCAGGCCTCTGAGTCGCTGGGTGAGGGATTTGATGCTGAAATTCTGGAGATGCATCATCGGCATAAAGAAGACGCTCCCAGTGGCACCGCGCTCACGCTGGCCGAGGATCTGGCTGAAGCTCGCGGGCTTGACCTTGGCGAGGTTGCCTGCTTTGGTCGGGAAGGTTTTACGGGCGAACGTGACCAGGATACTATTGGTCTGCTTGCTTTACGGGGTGGGGACGTTGCCGGTGAACATACCGTCTATTTTGCCGGCGAGGGTGAACGGGTGGAACTTACTCACCGCGCTTCCAGTCGCGAGACTTTTGCCCACGGTGCTCTTCGCGCTGCCCGTTTTGTAACCCAGGCCTCCCCGGGTCTTTACGACATGCAGGACGTTCTGTTTGATTAAACAGTTACCAGTTACCAGTTACCAGTTACCAGTTTTCAGTTTTTAGTTATCAGTTTCCAGTTGCGAGTGTCCAGTTTATAGTTATCAGTTACCAGTTTCCAGTTTTAGGTTTCCGGTTTCACGTCGTGACCCGCAACAGGTTTTTTAGGTCTTGATCTAATGCCCGTCATTGCGGGCTTGACCCGCAATCCATCTTGAACTTGACCTTGAATTTACGATTTTGCGCACCTCGCCCCTTCGCAAGCTCGCTCCTTCGCTCTTCGCAACTACACTTTCAAACTTTCCAACTTTCACACTTTCAAACTCCGTAACCGCTCCAAATTTTTCCCATACGACTCCCGCCAGCTCTCTTCCACCGGTGTCTCCAGTATTTTCGGTGTCTTTCCCCAGCGTTTGTCGTTCATCAGGCAGCGAAATCCTTCCGCACCGATCTGCCCCTCGCCAATATCCGCGTGTCGGTCCACTTTGCTTCCGCACTCGTTGAGCGAGTCGTTCAGGTGAATGGCCTTAACATCTTCTATCCCCAGCACGTTTTCAACTTCCTGCATCGTCTGCTCGTAGGCCTTCTCACTGCTCAGGTCGTAGCCGGCACTGAACATGTGACAACTGTCCAGGCAGTAAGAAATTCGTTCTGGTTTGTCTACCCCCTCTTTTAGTTCACGAAGCTGTTCAAATCGGTATCCGAGGCTGGAACCCTGTCCGGCTGTTACTTCCAGGCTGACCCGTGCATCAAGACCGGCCGTCTCTTCGAGGGCCTGGTTTAGTCCTTCGATAATTTGTTTCATTCCCGCTTCTTCGCCACTGCCAACGTGTAAACCTGGATGTAGGACTAAATCCTTCAGACTCAGACAGTCAACACGCTCTATTTCTATTATGAGTGCCCGCACAGATTTTTTCCATTTTTCATCGTCCGGGTTTCCCAGGTTGATCAGGTAGCTACTGTGAACAACGATCGGTCCGTCTAACTTATCGGCCGCTTTCTGGAAGTCGGAAATTTCGTTCTCATAGAAATCCCGCGCCTTCCACTGCCGGTTGTTTTTGCTAAAAATTTGTCCGGTTGAACAGTTCAGCTCTTTCAGTCGTCCCGGCGCCTTATCTATTCCACCCGTCGTCGGCGCGTGAAAACCAAGCAATTCTTCTCCTTTAACCAACTCTACCAGCCTCTCTTTCTTTAAATATTTTGCCTCTCCCAGCATTATGTTGCTCTTGACCTACCGCCGTCATTGCGGGCTTGACCCGCAATCCATCTTGAACTTGATTTTCGCTCTAGCACCTCTTCGCCCCATCTCCCCCACGCTCATCGCAATATCGCTCCTCGCACTGTCGCTCCCTCGCTCCTCGCAACTACACTTTCACACTTTCCAACTTTCACACTTTCACACTAAAAAAAAAGAAGTCGGGCAGCAAGGCTGCCCGACTTCAAGAGATCGAACGGGCGGAGAGCACGGAGAAGCGTGGAAGGGGGAACTTATTCGATTTCGATTGTCTGCTTCTCTGCTTGTGCTGCTTGTGGTAGTGTCACCTTGAGCACGCCGTCGTCATATTGCGCTGAAATATCACTGGCGTCAACACCCTCCGGCAGTGCGAAGGAACGCTGGAAACGACCATAGAGACGCTCAGTTCGGTAGTAATCACGATCGTCTCCGCCTGCTTCTTTTTCTTCTCGGCGTTCACCACTTATCGTCAGCCGGTTGTTTTCCACCGAGACATCAATATCGTCCTTGTTGACGCCGGGCGCTTCACACTCAAATACCAGGTCGTCGCCACTCTCATAGACGTCAACTCTTGGCGACCACGTTGTCATGCTGGTGCTGCTTTCTTCGCCTTCACCAAACATCTGACTCAACTGTTTGTCCAGATCCAGCAAATTACCTAACGGTGACCAACCTCTACGTCTTCGAATAGCCATGATTAATCACTCCCTTTTATGGTAAAAATGATGATTAGATTTCCTGCCCAAAAATAGTCCTCACCTCCGCCTGATCTCCTGATAATTCTATCCGTTTTCCTTTTACCCTTAACATTAACTAAACAGACTTTTTCTTTATTCCAGAATCCGAAAAAAATCTCAATTTTTTCTCCATAATGTTAAAATTAAGCTATCAAACAAGCATTCAGCAAATTTTTCTGGAGGTGTAACAGGTGAGTCAAGAACGAAGTAAAAATGTAAAGGAAGGAATTGAACGAGCGCCCCACCGTTCGCTACTGCGAGCAGTTGGAGTGGAGGACGATGATTTTGATAAACCTTTTATTGCAGTTGCAAATTCATATTCCGAGGTTGTTCCCGGTCATGTCCATCTTGATCGGATAGCTGCGGCGGTAAAAGAGTCCATACGGGAAGCCGGAGCAGTCCCTTTTGAATTTAATACGATGGCCCTCTGCGATGGCATTGCCATGGGTCATAGCGGTATGAAATATTCTCTGCCCAGTCGCGAGTTGATTGCCGACACCGTTGAAACCATGGTCGAGGGCCACCAGTTCGACGGTATGGTCTGTATTCCTAACTGTGACAAGATTGTTCCCGGTATGCTCATGGCTGCTGCTCGGCTTGATATCCCGACCGTTTTCGTCAGCGGCGGTCCCATGCTCGCCGGTGAGTCGGAGGGGGAGGCCGTTGATTTGATAGATGTCTTTGAAGGCGTGGCCGCCGCTGAAGAGGACGAGATATCGCTTGAGCGTATGCGTTCTCTGGAATGCCGGGCCTGTCCGGGCGAAGGTTCCTGCAGCGGTATGTTTACCGCCAACTCAATGAATTGTTTCACTGAATCATTGGGGATTGGTCTGCCCGGCAACGGCACCGTTCCCGCGCCGATGGACCGCCGTGAGCAGCTTGCCGCCAGTGCCGGTCGGCGCATCGTTGACCTTGTCGAAGAGGGGAGCACGGCCCGGGATTTTCTGACGGAAGCTGCTTTTGACAATGCCTTTACTGTTGGTCTGGCTATGGGCTGTTCAACCAATATGCTCCTGCACGGTCTGGCCATAGCAACTGAGGCTGGAGTTGAATATTCGCTTGAAAAGATCAATAAACTATCCGACCAAACCCCCACGCTATGTAAAGTTTCCCCTTCCTCCCGTTATCACATGGAGGATGTCGATGCCGCCGGCGGCCTGCCGACGGTGATGCGGGAGCTGAGCGACTGCTGTGGACTGATTCGATCCGCTGTACCTACAGTTGGCGGCCAGCTTGTTGGTGAGATTATTTCCGATGCCGAGCCGGTCGATGGCGAGGTTATTCGTCCCACAGACCGGGCCTATTCCGATCAGGGAGGGCTTAAAATTCTGTTTGGAAATCTGGCTCCCCGCGGCGCCGCTGTGAAGGCTGCCGCCGTCGATGAAAATATGCTTGTCCACGAGGGTCCGGCCCGCGTCTTTGAATCTGAAGAAGCAGCTAACAGAGCCATTCTTGACGGTGAAATCGAGCCTGGTTCTGTCATTGTTATTCGTTTTGAAGGTCCCGCCGGCGGTCCCGGTATGCGTGAGATGCTTGCTCCGACTGCCAACCTGATGGGCAGCGGTCTCGGGCAAAACACCGCTCTGCTCACCGACGGCCGTTTTTCCGGCGGTAGTCGCGGTCCCTGTATTGCTCATATTGCTCCTGAAGCCGCTCACCAGGGTCCAATTTCTAAACTGCGCGACGGTGATACTGTTTCTATTAACATCCCCGAAAAGAAGCTCCAGGTAAAGGAATCCGATTTTCTTGATCGGGACCCTGCCCAACAGCCGGAACGCGACCTGCTAACCGGTAGCTATCTGTGCCGTTACCGGCGCATGGTTGCTGCTGCTGATCGGGGAGCCGTGGTTGAACTGCCCGAATGATAGATGTCGACGTTGCCGTCGTTGGCGGCGGCTGTATCGGTCTGGCAGTCGCCGCCGAGCTGGCTGATTATTTTTCCTCTGTAGCGCTCTTCGACCGCGATTACACCGGTTCTGAAGCGACCGGAGCCGCCGGTGGAATGCTCGCCCCAATCATGGAGCTGGAGTTTGAAGAGTTTGAGCTGCTTGAACTAGGCCGCCAGAGTCTGCACATGTTTCCCCAATACTGTCGTCGGCTTGAAGACGAAACTGGCATGGAGGTCGGCTTGCGCCAGCAGGGTACCTTTTATGTCGCTACTCATGAGCGCCAGCTCCAGGAAGTAAAACGCTTATACGAGTATCAACAACGACTCGGGCTGGAGGTTGAGCGCCTCCCTGTTGAAATCCTAAAAAAGCGCCAGCCGGCCCTTACTGATCAGCTGGTTGGCGGACTCTGGATTGCTGACGAGAAGCACATTGACAACCGTAAGTTTGCTGCTGCCCTCTACCTGCTCTGTCGGGAGCGGGGAGTGGAAATACATACCAATGACCCCCTGGTTGATCTCGAGTATGATTCGGCCGCGCGGATTAAAACTTTACATAGCAACTTCACCTCTGTACAGCCGGATCTCGTTGTCCTGGCCGCCGGCGCCTGGACCGGGCTTTTGCCCGGGCTTGCTGAGCAGGATCGGCTGCCCGTTCGACCGGTCAAAGGGCAAGCTGTTGCCGTCGGTCTCGATAGTAGTTTCTCACCGGACAGTATCGTACATTCGCCCGACGTTTACTGTGTTCCTCATTCCCCCGACCGCATGATTCTGGGGGCTACGATGGAAGAAAAAGGTTTTGAACGTCGAGTTCGTTTTGGCGGTCTCTACGACTTGCTTTTTTCGGCGGCCGAAATTTTACCGGCTCTGCGAGATCAGCCTTTTCTTGAGACCTGGGTTGGCCATCGCCCCGCCTCTTTTGACAGTCTCCCCTTTATTGGCCCGTCCCCCTCGACGAAGAACTTATACTTCGCGGCCGGCCACTATCGCAATGGCATCCTTCACACGCCGATAACGGCGAAACTACTTAAAAAAATGATAGTTGACTCTACAACCCCCGAATTAGCCGAACCCTTTCTTCCAACCCCCGAGCGCCTCCTCATTTAATCAACCGCTCTAAAAATCTCACAAACGTGTCTAACAAAAGCTACTTTTTAATCCCAACCTACACCTATAGTGTCCAACTTTTTCATTTTCCAACTTTCTAACCTACCAACTCTAAGGGAGAGGACACACCGCTTTCGACTTATCTCCTCTCCCCTTCGAGGGAGAGGAGACAGGTGAGGGGGGAAGTTAATTCAGCTCAAAGCCAAAAGCCGAAAGCTAATTCAAATTCATTAAGTGCTCATAATCTTGTTCATGTTCTTGATCTTGATTTTGCTCTTGACTTCCCGAACGTCATTGCGGGCTTGACCCGCAATCCATGTTTACGGTTTTGAATAAAGATCGTCATTACGGACTACGATCCGCAATCCATCTTGAAGTTGAACTTGATTTTCCCGAACTTTCGCCTCTGCGCCTTTGCGTTCCCCGTTCTTGAACTTGCCGTCATTCCGGCCCCCGAGCCGGAATCCAGTGACTTTGATCTTGAACTTGATTCCCCCAAACTTTCCCCCCCTCGCCCCATCGCCCGCTCCCCCCATCGTGAACTACCGCCCCGCACTTGATCTCGCCTAATCTCCTCATCTCCTAATATCCTTAGCACTTCCCCAATTAATCATGCAAACAAAAAAATAATTTGATTTTTCAACCCAAATGTTTTACCTTTAATAGTGGATGAGATGTGCAACAGGGATGAGTTATCATTTTCCACAGGAGGGAGTTAGTCATGCCTCAAGGAATAGAACCCACCACTGCTCAGAACATCGTAGGCCAACAGCCAGGCGTTGTTGATCGTGCTGCTGAGGCCGGTCTCGCTGACGAAGGTCAAGATGGAGACGAGGCCGAAGCTGTCGCCGCCGAGATAGTCGCTGAGGAAGATCGTATTCCTGCAGCGGAAGAAGCTCAGGTGGCAGAGGCCCAGCAGGAGGTTGAGCAAGTCGCTGAAACACCTACTGAGGCTCAGGCCGTAACCGAGGCCGGGCAGGGCGAACAGGCCGCCGCGGCCGAAGAAGGTGCCGAGGCTGAAGAAGAAGGTGCTGCCGGCCAGCAGGTCTTTGAGTCGATGGGTGTTGGACTTAACATCAACCAGCGCGTTTAATTGCTTTTCGGCCGCCCCAATCGGGGGATAAACAAATTATCATAACTTAGTCCGGTTTTCCGGCTGGGGCGGCCTTTATCTCCTCCCCCATATCCTTTCCCCGTTTCTTTTTTATCCAAAGTATATTAATATTGTCCAGTCCCCTGAATCTCTGTTTAAGTTGTATGCTGGATTATTTCTGTGACTTTTATTATCTCTTGTTGGAGGGAAACCATGTCTATTACAAAACTGGTAGAATTTGAGGACGAGTCCGGCGACTACACTGCCGTCTGGCACGACGAGGTGGAGGACGTTATTATTGTTCAGTATAATTTTGTCCATTTAACCCTGGCACCGACCGAGTTCACCGCTTTCTCTCAGTCACTCAGTCAAGCGGTAGAAAGTTTTAAGGAACTGCCGGAGGGCGACTAATTTACCGTCATGATCGATTACTTCTACATGCTGCTCCCGCTGGTCGCTGAATACCGTTATTTCGCTGTCTTTTTTGTTCTCGTAATTGCCGGCCTCGGTGTGCCCATCCCCGAGGAGCTGAGTATAGTTGTTAGCGGTTACCTTGTGGCAACCAGTCACATGCACTTTGGTATCACGCTTCTCGTCTGTTATGCCGGTGTCCTTGCCGGAGATATAGTAACCTACTTTCTCGGTCGCTACGGCGGCCGCTGGTTCCTGGGGACCTCGCTTTTTCGCTACATGGTCCGCCGCCGTCATATCGCTCAGGCCCAGTATTACTATCGCCGCTATGGCCCGCGGGCCCTTCTTGTCGCACGCCAAGCCCCCGGGCTTCGTTTTCCTGCTTTCTTTACTGCCGGCATACTGAAGATGCGGTTTCACGAATTTATTCTCTATGATTCCGCTGCCGCCCTGGTTAGCATGCCTGTCGTCTATCTTATCGCCTATTTCTTTGGTCCCCGGGTCCGGGAAACTCTATCCCTGGTTGTTCGTATTGGTGACATCACTACTGTTGTAGTTGTTATTGGTCTTATTCTGTCTGTTCTTGCTTATATTATCTACCGCTGGCGAAAAAATAGAAGCTGAATTTTGTCTTATTAATCACCAGCAACTCTTATCTCAGTTACAGTGAACTAAAGATCGTCATTGCGGGCTTGACCCGCAATCCATTTTAAGGTCTCTGGTCTCCAGTTTTCAGTTTAAAATGTCAACTCACAACCCGCAAAGCATCTCCCCGCCCCCGGCGGGAGGGGATTAAGGGGAGGGGGAAGGAATCCGAAAAATTTTTCTTGCTGATCTCTACGACACTCTTCAATCAATAAGGTGATTCCCATGCGTGCTGTAGTTCAACGAGTTCATGCCGCCAATTGTTGCGTTGACGGCCAGTCTGTCGGCCAGATTAATCGCGGCTTGCTCCTTTTTTTAGGAATAGGAGAAGGGGATAGCTCTGATGACGTAAAATACCTGGTGGACAAAATAGTTGGTCTGCGAGTTTTTGCCGACTCCGAAGGAAAAATGAATCATTCCCTTGCCGAAATTGATGGTGGTTTGCTTGTAATCCCACAGTTTACCCTTTACGGCGACGTAAGCCGCGGCCTCCGACCCAGCTTTGACGCGGCCGCACCGCCGGACCGAGCCCGGCAGTTGTTTCAAGAATTTTTAGAGGCGGCTCAGGAAATTCATACCCCCGTGGAAGCGGGAGAATTTGGTGCCATGATGGATATTGAAGCTGAAAACGACGGTCCGGTTACCGTCTTGATTGACAGTGACGGTAAGTTTTAGTCCTACCGCTGCTTGCTATATTCTGGCCTTTCCCCGCTCATCAGCCGCAACTGTATCCGTTGGTGCCCTTGGGGAGGTTGACTGGCCCGCCGGCTGGACCTATTACGTTGGCCGCGCCGCCGGCGGCTGGACCAGCCGTCTGAAACGTTTCGCTAATCCCGAGGGCTGGAAAAATTTCTGGCACGTCGATTACCTCGTTGACCATGCTCCCGCTTCTGTTGAAGCGCTGATTCCGGTTGACTGGGACGGCGACCGCGAGTGTGAACTCTCCTCCCTGCTCTCTGTACATCCAGCCCTTGAGCCGCTTGCTCCCGGCTTCGGAGCCAGTGACTGTTCTGCTTCCTGTTCGGCTCACGCCTGGTGCGGTCGTATCGCTCCCCCGACTCTCTATTCTTATCTCGCTAATAAAAAAGTAGCGCTAACCGCCATAGTTAATTTTTCTGAGACGTACTGCTCCTGGGAAAGACCGCTCTGAATAATCCTCCGGTTTTAAACATTCTCTTCCCTTAACCTGATTTGCTCCGTCAATTTTTCCATCTACCCAGATCTTTTTGTAGGGCTGGAATATTTTTGTTCCCGGCTCTATTTAATTAACTCACGTTCCGCATCCTTTGCTTGAAATGCAAATTTTTTCTCCAGTTGGCCCTAAAAGGGGTGTTGAACGGATTTATAAATGAGGATGGGCTCGGGATGAGCCCGGTTATCCTTATTTATACCTCGGAGAAATCCTTGAAGATTTCGAGAATGATGTTAACACACCCCTTTTTGGGCCTATAAGCGGTAATCTCAGATAATTTTGTTACGTTTTGTCGATAGGGTGCGGAATCTGAAAATTAAAGCTAATTTCACGAACTATATTCTAATGTCCGCATCGCCTGGGCTTTTGCTCCAACCGGGCTTCCTTCAGACATCTTGTTTTTCCAGAGTAATTCTATTGAGCAAATAAATGAAGGAGGTGTATTATGTCGTTACAGCCTTTCGTTTTCGCTATTTTTCACGTCGGCGTCCTCTGTTTTTTCCTGCTTCTTGGTAAAACTATTCGCGTCTGGGTCAAACCTCTGCAATATTTATTACTACCTTCGGCGGCCATTGGTGGTTTGCTGGCCATGGCAGTGAGCCCTTATACCGTTCAGGGATTATTTGGCTATGAATATCCGCAGTTTGCCGTTGCTATGTACGATAACTTTGGTGAGGTTTCAATTTTTCTCCTTAACTTTGTCTTCGCCGGCATGTTTATTGGTCGCAAGATACCGTCCTTCACAAAGTCGCTCAAGAGTGCTACTCCCCAGATTCTGCTCGGTCAGATACTCTCCTGGGGCCAGGTGCTAATTCCTTCGGTTATCGTTGCTTTCATCTTAAACCGTTATTATGATTTGCACGCTGCTTTTAGTACTTTGGTTGCCATCGGCTTTGACGGTGGTGCTACTGTTGCCGTCGGATATACTTCCACCTTTGAGGAGCTAGGTTGGTATCCCGATGGTGTACAGCTTGGGATTGCTGCCGGTGTCGTTGGTGTGCTTGGTGGCTGTGTTATTGGTGTGAGCCTGATCAACTATCTTGTTTGCAACGGATACATCGAGGAGGTTGACGATCCTGAAGAGCTCCCCGATCACATTCGTCGTGGTATCTACCGGGAGAGTGAGTTCGAGCGTGCCGGTACTATCACCATCGTCCCTCAGTCGATTGAACCACTTGCCATGCACTTCTGTTTCTTCGGTCTTGCCATGCTTAGCGGCTGGGGAATTGTCACCGCTCTGGAGCAACTCCCCGGATACGTCGGTGAATTTTTTGGTTTTGCTCCGCTATTTCCTTTTGCCACGATCAGTGGTCTTATCTTCCAGATGTTAGTTAACAAGCTTGGCTACGGCGAGTATATTGATCGCGGGCTGGCCGAACGGCTCTCCGGTCTTGGACTGGAGTTTTGCATTCTCTCCGTCTTTGCTTCGCTGAATCTACCGCTGGTGCTTGAATCCTCCGTTCCCCTTGGGATTATCGTTGTCTCCGGTATTGTTTGGTCCATCTGGTCGGCTATTTACGTTGCCCCGCGGATCATGCCCAACTTCTGGCCCGAACGGATGCTGATCGACTACGGCCAGTCGATGGGCAACGTCCCCGTTGGTATGCTGCTTCTCCGCTGCGTTGACCCCGAGTTTGAAACTCCTGTTCTGGAGGCTTTTTCCTACAAACACGCCTTTCATGCTCCTGTTTTCTTCAGTATACTGGCCTTTCTTCCCATTGTCGCCGCCGAGTTTGGAATTGGCTACGTCATCGGTATCTCGGCGTTCGCAATATTCATCTGCTTCCTGCTTGCTTTCCTCCTCGGTTACTGGCACTCGCCGCGTATAAATTGGAGCAATGAGATAACCGAATGACCCTTGCCACCTATCACCTCGCCCTGGTCTTAATTGCGCTTTTTGCCGGCGTTGGCATTACTGCTCTTGGACCCGGCGGTGTTTTTGTTACCGTCGCTCTCTTTCTCCTCGCCCCCCTCTCCGCCGCCGAAGTCGCCGGCACGGCCAGCGCTTCCTTTGTCTTCACCGGTTTGTTTGGCGTTGTCGCCTACTGGCGCTCGGGTGAATACTCGCGCCAACGGGTCCCGGAAATGACTTTTCTGGTCTCCTTCGCCGGCCTTCTTGGTGCTCTCCTTGGCAGTCGGATTAACCTCTACTTTCCCGAAATTGTTTTTAGTGCTGGCCTCGCTCTCTTTTTATTCTGCCTGGGTGTTATCATTCTTTTTCAGCAGCTTTGCGGCAAGCTTGAGACATACAACTTTAATCCCCCGCCCGGGCAGTTCCGTCTGACACTTTTTATGCTCGGGTTATTTGTCGGGGTAATTGGTGGTTTGCTCGGTGTTGGCGGCCCCATTATTGCCGTACCTTTACTTGTTCTCCTACGTGTTCCTCTTCTAATTGCTCTTGCCGTTGCCCAGGTCCAGTCGGTCTTCATTGCCTTCTTCGCTGCCGCTGGCTACTTCCAGGCCGGCGCTGTCGTCTGGCCTCTCGTTGTTCTCGTCACTCCCCCTTTGCTGGTCGGTGCTCTGCTCGGTTGGTGGCTTGCTCACTACCTTGATTCCCGTCCCCTGCGTCTCACACTGGGTGTTGTCCTCTTGTTGGTTGCTCCCTCGGTTTTGCTCTAACCCGGCCTATGCATGAGCGCTATGCATAGGCCGCCCAAAGGGCCGCCCATTCGTCGAATGGGCGGGGTTAACCCAGCTGTTTACAGAACAACTGGCAAAGTACAGTCTGTAAAAATTGTTGAACTGACAAATAATTGTTTAATACCTTCTACGGAGCCTAAAAACGGCTGTCCGGAGGACGAATAATTCACGACAGAGGAACTGTCGTGAATATTCGGGCTAACCTATTCGGTTAGCCCCTGCCCACCCAACTAACCTCGCGTTATTTCCTCTTTTCTACGTTATTTTCCAGTCCGGACGGCTTATAGATCGCTTAAAAAATCATTTCATTTTGCTATCCTTCAAAAACAGGAGAAGGCTGAATCCTGATCTTGACTCGACAGGTTGCGATATTGTTGCTTCCAATTTAACTTTCTAACTTTGCAACTTTCTAACTTTCTAACTCCGAGGTGAAAACCGTTCACCGCAGCTTGCCGGTCGAGCGGGAAAATTATGCGTATTGGCTGGATGGTGCTTGGCGAGCCTCCGACTCCCAATCCTCCCTATGTAGATCAGTGGGGGCTGATGGCTGACAGCATGGACGTTGAAGAAGAACGGCAGCGGATTCGCGAAGACGACATAGAAAAACTTAAGGAACGGGGTTATGAGACCTTTGGCGGCGATATAATCGAGTCGGTTAGTGATGTTCTTGACCTTTCCCCTGAATACAATCAGCTTGATCTGCTGCTTGTCTACGGCGTTTCGGGAACCGGACGTCTGGCCCGACGAGCCCTGATGAGCTACGGCGTGCCAACCGTCTGGGTCACCAAGATTCGTGAGCAAGAAGATGAACTGTACGGTCACGTCCTCTATCAGCAGTGGTATGACCAGGACGCGCTCAAGGACTTCACTGACGTCCATCACGTGCTCAATGATTTTGATCGTCTGATTGATATTATCGAAGCTTACCGGGCTAAGAATATTCTCGAGGAGAGCCGCGTTCTCTGCGTCGGGGAGCCCAACGATTACTTTGGCGGTCAGCGAGTTGCCCGTCTCTGGACCAGCAAGTTTGGTACTTCGGTTGAGTTCATGTCGTTTGAGAAATTTGACGAGTTACTCGGACGCACAGAGCTTGATGATCCTCGTTTGCATGAAATCCGCGACGAATTTTTGGAAAAGGCCTGTTCCGTTGACGAGGTGGCGGTTGAGGAAGAGAAGGGCTTGCGCTCCGCGCGGGTTTATCTAACCCTCAAGCAGGTTATGGCGGAAAAAGATTACGATGCTGTTACTATAAACTGTCTTTCTGAGAACTTAATGCGTGTCAAAACTACTCCCTGTCTCGCTTATATGAAACTGCGGGACGAAGGAATACCGGCCGTATGTGAGTCCGATATCCCGCAGACTTTTACTTCCATTCTGATGCGCACAATTGCCGATCGAGCTACTTTTTTAAATGACCCGGTAATCATCCCCCAGGATGATAAAATTATTCTCGCTCACTGCACGGCCCCGACAAAGCTGGCCGGTTACGACGAACGGCCCGAGGAATATCGCGCCTCTGTTCACCACGAGACCCGGCTCGGTCTTGCTCCCTCGGTGCTGATGGAACCCGACCGCGAGATCACTCTGGCCGGATTTTCTCACGACCTCTCGAAAATGATTGCTTCACCGGGTCGGATAATACGTAACACCGAATATCACGTCTGTATCAGCCAGGTGGAAGCTGATATCCCCGACGGCCGGTTCCTTTACGATAATTTTCAGGGTTTTCACTGGATCATGGTTTATGGCGATTGGATGAATCGGCTGCAAGAAGCGGTCGAACTGCTTGAGGTTGATTTTCTCACCCCTAATCCCTGATCCTCGCCCAACGATTTTGGACTCCGGGCTAAATCTCCCGCGGCCCCCTGAACATCGTCCGGGTGTATTTGTCCGTCTTCTTGATCACTTCTTCTTCTTCAAAACACCGTGAACATTCTGCTCGCTCGCCCGTCTCTCGACGAAAGTCCAGAATGAGTCGTCCCTCCGGCTTCAGTATTTGCAGAACCTCATCCAGGTAAGTTGAAAGCGGGTAATGAAAAGCCCAGGAGAGGAAAGAAAAACAGAGATCAACCGGGGGCAGATCCTTCACTTCCGTCTGTTCTACTTCCAGCAAACGAATTCGTCCTTCGTCAACCTCATTTTCTTTGAGCATTTCGTTGGCTACCTGCAGGGAGTTGTAATAGGCTCCCTTGTCTTCAAACTGGTAATAGACCTGTTCGGAAACTTCAGTTTTGTCCAGCAGATAATACTCTGGCTTCACTTCTTCATAATGTTCGGAAAGAAACAACTCCAGCCCACCGACGCCGCAGCCAATGTCCAGCAGTCTATCGGGATTTTCCGGCAGGTAGGGTTTGAGCCACCTGTATTCTTCTTCCAGCTTATCCAGGTATTCCTCCTTCACTTCATCTCCGCGCAGTTGAGCTTCAAGTCGGTAAAGAAAACCATTGTAAACTTTGTTATATATCTGACGACCCTTCGGTAGTATATAGCGTAGTTTTCTCAACTTGGATTGAGTTTCCGTTCTCTGCAGTAAAATATACGGCACCGCCTCGTCGACAACTTCCAGCTGTTCCTTCATTGGCACCACCTCTTATTTTAGATTAGCTGCCCCATGACACAATTCACCGGTTACTGCTGGTTAATATTAAATTGTTCACTGATTAGATTTGAGATGTGATGTATATATTATAACTAATCGATATCTGAATTTAAGGGTCTTTCCCTCCCGTTCAAAACCCTCCAACGAATTTGCCATTACTGTCCCTAGCCCACAATTCACAGCTTTTGACCTCTGCCTTTCTTTACTGCTGACCTTTGACTGTTGACCCACGACCGCTTTTCCGGGTTTTCCCGCATTCCCTCATCTCGCTCCGTGCTTTTGATTTCCCTCTGTGTAAAAAATAGCTTTTGACTTAGATTTTGCTTTCACCTCATCACCTCATCTCCTAATCTCCTACTCACCTAATCACCTCATTTCTAATCTCTTTTTCCTTCCACTCCAACCACTACAAATCAGGGGTTCTGTAGTATATCGTGTGTACCAACCCTTCGTAGTAGGTAAACATCACTCTCTATCTGGAAAGTAAAGCGGTAGGAACAGGAAACTCGTGCTTCCCATATATTCGGATGGCCTTGCATTTTTTTAACCTGTAAGGAAGGATAATTACGATCTTTTATTAAAAATTTGAGTTGTTTATCTACCTTTTGCTGAACATTTTCGGGCAGAGCTTGGTAGTCGTTTTTAAAACTTTTTGTAAAAGCTAATTTCAATTGTCTTTTTCCTTCAGTGCCTCGATAGCCTCCCCGGCGCTGGAGTAGGGGCCACTTATATTGCCTTGTTGTATGTCTTTCTTCGCTTCTTTCTCCCTTTTCTGCCATTCTTCACTCCAGAACCACTGCTGTTCCCGGGGGATCATCGCCTGGGGAATAAGTTCAATCCGGCCGCCCTTATTCTTAACTTCAACGTAATCGCCTTCCTCCAGCTCGAGTTCCTCAAAAATTTCCTTCGGAATTGTAACCTGATGTCGCGCTCCAATCTTAGACCGGGGCATAGCTCTCACCTCTAATATGAATTTCATATTTTCATCTAATAAGATTATACGATAAAAACTTTGGGAATTCAATTACGAATTCTCTCTGAAAAACTCTTTTCTTTTAACGGGCGATATTTAACCCCCCGTCCCCCCATCACTTCTTCAGAGGTTTCCATTGGTTTCCCGCATTTGACTTTTCCTAATCTCCTCATCTCGTAATTTCCTCATCACGGGGTTTAACCTTAATAGTGTTGTTTTTGTGGGCGATTGGGGGTAATATTAAAAAGTAACTACAAATTTTGTTGATTGAAATTATAGAAATCAGAGTCAAATTGTTATATATTATGTATAGTGGGGCTTAAGTGTAAAATTATGCTTCCGGAAGCTAAGTTTCAAGAAAATAATTTTGTTCAGCGTTGTTGGAGGTAAGAGTCATGACACTTGAGGAAAAAATCAAAAAATTACCTCCGGAATTACAGCAGGAAACTGAGGATTTTGTTGAGTTTCTATTGAAGAAAAATGTTTCCCAGGATCAAAGTGAAACTGAAGAACGAAATTTGGGCTCCTTGCGGGGGACCGTGGAAAACATGGCTTCTGACTTTGATGAACCCTTAACGGAGTTTGAGGATTATATGGCAAAAGAGAAGGCTGACAAGTGAAAGCGTTGGTAGATGCACATACCCTGATATGGGCTGTGGATCGTCCGGAAGAATTGGGGGATCGCGCGGAAGAGGTATTAAAGGATAGATCTAATGAACTGCTTTTAAGCACGGGTAATATATGGGAAATAGGAATTAAAGTGGGAATAGGAAAATTATCGCTCTCAATTCCCTACGAAAATTGGATGAATCAAGCAATCTCTGAGTTGGGTTTAAAGATCCTGCCGATTACTATTGAAAGCGCCGCTATTCAAGCCAAACTTCCCAACTACCATGGTGATCTCTTTGATAGATTGATGGTTGCCCAGGCACAGGCAGAAAAAGCATCTATAATAAGTAAAGATGATACGTTGGATGAGTATAAAATAGATCGCATATGGTAATTTCATCCCATCGGGAATGTGTAGAAGTGATACCGGTGAATCTCTCGTATTAAGCTCGTGCAATCCCGCCGACATTTAGACAAATTATACTATATTATCGCGAATTGTGCATAAAAGTATGAGTTTTGTAACTTTCTAATTTTCCAACTTCCAACCACCGAGGCATTCGGATAATTAACCAAAAATATTTAAAAATTAACCACTAAGTGGTTGAATTTCGACCACCCGGTGGTTACAATTTGGTTGAAATGAAAAAAGAAATTTAACTTCGGTCCTTTTGAGATCGCTTTCGGATGCGCCGGTTGTCCTTTTAATGGGTCCACGGCAGGTGGGGAAAAGTACACTTGTAGAATGTATCGCTGAAAACGAGCATCCGGCCGATTATTTTACCCTTGATAGTCGCGGTGTCTATGATGCGGCTGCGATAGATCCGGAAGGGTTCGTTGATGGACTGGATGACAACTGTGTTATAGATGAAGTTCAGCGAGTTGAAGAATTGTTTTTAGCGATCAAGCGTTCAGTGGATAAAAAACGTAAGCCGGGGAAATTTTTGTTAACCGGTTCTGCCAATCCCTTTTTTCTCCCGGGTATTTCAGAATCCCTTGCTGGTCGGATGGAGATCCATACTCTATGGCCATTTTCGCAGGGAGAATTACGCGGGGATTGTGACGGTTTTGTTGATAAAGCTTTCTCGAATGAACGCCTTAATTTCAATTCTATTCCGAACCAGGAAAAATTAAGCGAGATACTTGTTCGCGGTGGATATCCGGAAATTCAAGAAAGAGACGACCCCGACCGGCGCGATGCGTGGTTCGAATCGTATCTTTCAGCCATGATTCACAGGGATCTTAGAGATTTAAAAAATATCAAAAATGTATCAGAACTGTCCAGCCTTTTATCATTAACGGCTACCCGAGCAACAGAATTGCTTAATGTGGCAGGAATATCCAGTAATATCGGCATCCCTCAAACCACTCTCAAACGCTACCTGGCACTGCTCGAAGCTGGTTTTTTGCTAATAAAAATTCCTTCCTGGCGCCCCAACCTTGGCAAAAGATTAACCAAGTCGGCCAAGATTTTTTTAACTGACAGTGGTCTGTTGTGTCACTTGCTTGGCTGTGGCGCGGAGAGACTTTTAGACGAACGAAAACGATTCGGGAGAGTTCTGGAGAATTTTGTTGCTATGGAACTTCATAAACAGATAGGTTGGTCGCAAAAGCGGGTGGAACTTTACCATTTTAGAACGTATAACGGGGAAGAAGTAGATTTTGTTCTTGAATCTGCGGATGGAACGCTTGTTGGCGTGGAAGTGAAAAGCAGAAGGACGGTTAGAGGTGAAGATTTTGAGAATTTAAGATTTTTGAATAACCAGATACCTGAAAAATTTCACCGGGGCATTGTATTGTACACCGGTGAAGAGTTCGTGCCCGTGTCCCAAAATTTGGAGGCATATCCGCTGTCGGCTTTATGGGACGGGGGAACAGTGGAGTAGTCCTGCACAATTCTGCATACGTGGGTAGGTTGGAGAAACTTTCAACCTTTCAACCTTTCAACCTTGTATACTGTTTTTCGGATCAAGATGGTGCCGGAAGCCAGAGCGGTCTCGTTCGGGCATTTCCGGGTCCAGCTGAGTGAGCCCCCCCTGTCTCTAAAGTCCGGGATCGTGGGGCGCATTCGTAGCTATCCCTTTGTGCCTGGTCACTCTCGTGTGCTTGTAAGTTCTTTCGGCTCCCAGTCGATCCAAACAGCTCATATTAACTGCTTATTTTTGTTATTCTCC
>PWHN01000054.1 GCA_003554945.1 bacterium | reverse complement strand
TTTGAGAAGGTGCTGGAGCTTGATCCCGACGAGGAGAGAGCCCGTCGGAATTTGGAGAACCTCCGAAATTGACAGGCCACCATCTCCCTTGATTTTTTATCCTCATCCTTTTAAACTTTACCACTTTGCAACTTTCTAACTTTTTAACTTTCTAACTTTTTAACTTTCTAACTTTCTAACTTTTTAACTTTTTAACTTTTCAACTTTCTAAACAGGAGTTTTAATAATGACTAACTTGTCTCATAAAGATAGCGAAGGCGTCTGCCTCTGGCTTACCGGGCTGCCCGCCTCCGGCAAAACTACCGTTGCTAAATTGGTTGAGAGGCGGCTGCTTGACCAGGGGGAGAGGATCGAACGGTTGGATGGCGATGTTGTTCGTCAGTCCCTGACAGCAGATCTTGGATTTTCTCGCCGTGATCGTGATAAAAATATTGCCCGCGTTGCTTTTGTTGCTAAAATGTTGCAGCGCAACGACGTTATTACCCTCTGTAGCTTTATTACTCCCTATCGCGCCCAGCGGGACTATGTTCGTAACGAAATAGCTGACGTTCGAATTGTTCATGTGGAAGCACCGGTTGAGGTCTGTATCGAACGGGACCCGAAGGGAATGTATAAGAAGGCCCAGGAGGGAGAAATAGAAGGATTTACCGGCATTGACGCTCCCTATGAACAGCCGGTTACTCCTGACCTTGCTCTCTACACCGAAGATGAGACGGTTGAGGAAAGTGCTGACAGGGTAATGGTCTATCTCGCTCAGGAGGGCTTTCTTCAGCAGGTCCCGGACGTTCCAGAAGACGAGGACGAACAGACCGTCCACAAGCACCTGGAAAAACTGGGCTATATTTAATTCCTCTCCCCGGGAGGGAGAAGATACAGCGCTTTCGATTTATCTCCTCTCCCCTCCGAGGGAGAAGGTACAAGCGTTTTAGATTTATTTCCTCTCCCCTCCGAGGGAGAGGATACAGGTGAGGGGGGAACTTGAACTTCATTTTGACCTACCGCTCGTCATTGCGGGCAACGACCCGCAATCCATTTAAGAAAGAAATTAACGAACAAATGAGGCAGTCAGGCTTTGCAAAAAACTGCGAGGTGGCCTTTTCTTTAACATCATATCCTTGGGCAGCAGTTTCAAAAATCTGCTCTTTTTGAATTTTTTCGGGCTACCGAACCAGTCGCGTCGCTTTACCCAGATCAGGTTTAACTCGTCCTCTGCCCTCGTAATCCCAACGTAAAAAAGTCGTTTTTCTTCTGCAAGCCGGTCCTTATCATAGTCCTTAACGTGTGGATGCTTGTAGGGACAGACCTCTTCCTCGAGACCGGTGAAAAATACTACCGCGAACTCCAGTCCTTTAGCTCCGTGTAAAGTAGTCAGCTTAACAAACTTTTTCGGGTCACCGGCCACAAACTGGGGGTCCATTTTCTGTTCCTCCACCGCCCGCAAGAAATTCTCCAATCCCTCGCGTCCCTTGCCTTCGCTTGTCCTCTTTACCCAGTCTACAAATAAAGTCTTGAAATCAATCCCGGAGATAACGTCTTTCTTTTCCCCTGTTTCGTCCTCACTGCCGATAGTTTTAGCCAGTTCGAGAATCTCTCCGCCATCGCTAACAACTTCAATCAGTTGGTTAAATAGCTCCAGTTCTTTCTTAAATTGTTTTTGATCCTCGTCTTTCAATTTTTGATAAAGCTGTTTTCTTCGTTTGTCACGAACAATCGAGAGAAATATTTCCCCCTCCCGATGGATTTTTTCAAAAAATTCGTCTGTAAATGAAGCCTCTGGGCGCTGAAACCATTTCTCCAGCTCATCGCTGTAAAAAGAGTTGTCTTCCACCTCACCTTCGATCTGCATTGTCACTATTCCATAAACAATTCGCAGTGCGCTGAGAAATAGTTTTACTTGTTCTATTTCAAAAAATGATCTGTCTCCCAGTTCAAGGTTAGGGATCCCTTCGTCGTCCAGGTGCCGCTGAATTGGCTCAAGCTGACGGTTTACACGAACAAAAATAACAAAGTCCCCAAGTTCATATTTGTCTTCCCAGACCAGGTTCTTGATTTTATAACTAATCAGTCCCCGTTCCTCCCGGTCGGTCAGACATTTGTATAGCGAAATTTTTTGTCCGTATGAAAGTCCCGTTGCGTCTCCCTTCGCCGGCTTTACCTGCTTGGGCTCTACCTGGTCGTCGTCTCGAAATACCTCGTTTGCTGACATTACAATTCGTGCCTGCGAGCGATAGTTTTCTTCCAGACGAATCACTTTTGAGTTTGGGAAATGCTCCTGGAAGTCCTGTATGTTAGTAATATCTGCACCCCGCCAGGCGTAGATTGCCTGCGCGTCATCGCCTACTGCTATCAGGTTATTGCTGCCCTCTGATAAGAGCCCGGCCAGCTGAAATTGCACTGGGTTGGTGTCCTGAAACTCGTCTATTAATACGTGCTTGAACTTTTGTCTCAAGAAATCACCGGTGTTTTCGTCGTCCCGAAGCAGCTGAACAGGGTAGAGGAGAAGATCCTGGAAGTCGAGCAGTGTGGGCTGATGGGTATACTTTTCAGTCTGGTATTTACGGTAAAGCTTGCGCGCTTTCTGTTTCAGGTCATCCAGCTTTTTTGTTGTCAGATCACCGGGGGTTAAACCGTGCTGTCGCCACTTGATTATTTTTTCTTCCAGATCATCCAGCTCAAACGGCTCAGTCCCGTGAAATGTGTCGTGGAAACATTTACCAAAAAACTCGACTCGTTCGTCCTGGTCCAGTATGTGAAAAGGTGGTTTAAAAAGCTTGTGTATGTAGGTGCTCAGGGGTCGGCCGGACTCCGGATGTTCCAACTTAAGCATTCGCCGGCCCAGGGAGTGAAAAGTTCCCACCCAGGCGTCGCCGGTTTTTTTCAGTATATCGTCCAGATATTTTTTTGTCTCTCCTTTTGCTTCATCGCGCAGGTCAACCAGCAGACCAACCGCCCGATTTAGCATCTCGCGCGCTGCTTTGTTGGTAAATGTTATTGCAATTACCTCTTCGGGATCGTAGCCAAGTAGATAGAGATAGACGATTCGTCGGATAACTATTGCTGTTTTGCCACTACCGGCCCCTGCCAGGATAAGCAGTGGACCGTCCTTATCGTGGTCGTGAACCAGTGCCTCCGCCTGCCGCGGATTAAGTACAAACTCATCCCCGGCCAACAGCTCCCAGATTAATTCCCGTCTTTCTTCGGAAAAATTCTGAAGCTGCTTTTGAATCGATTTTTTCTGCGCTTCATCCAACCTCTGAAGAAATTCCTCTTGCTTCGCCACTATATCTACCTCAAGCTTGAAAGTGTCAGAGTTAAACTTTAAACTTGCAAGTGTCAGAGTTAAACTTTAAACTTAAGAGTGCCAGAGCTAAACTTTAGCACCTGCAAATATTTTAACATAGGTGATAAAAATGCCACGTCCTTTAAGGATAGATTATCCTGGTGCTATTCACCACGTCAGCAACCGTGGTGCAAAAGAACACAACTATTTTTATGATGAAAGCGATCGCGCAATATTTCGTGAATATTTACGTCGCTATGTTGCTGAATATGGAATAACAATTTACGCGTATGCTCTTATGGATAGCCACTTTCATATAGCACTGGAATCCGACGAGGGACGGTTATCTGATTTTATGCAGGCTGTTGAGTCTGAATATGCCCGTTATTTCAATCAAAAACATGGTTTTACCGGTCATCAAGTTGAAAGGAGGTATTTTTCGGAGTTGGTTTCAAGCGAAAAGTATTTCAAAACTCTGATTATCTATATCCTGACAAACCCGCAAAGAGCCGGTTTGACTGGGGAAGGACAAGTGGTCCATTCCTGGACTTCGATAAGTGAAGCGGAATACGAGGAGCCTGTAGTTGACTGGCCAGCACTGCTAAATAGACTGGAAGTTGAGTTGGAAGAATTATTTAATCTTCTAAAAAATAACACCACAGCGCAGCAGAAAATTGAGCAGGGCAGACTTGAGGCGCGGCGGGTAAAGGTTATAGGAGATGAAGATTTTCTTGAAAATGTGTTGGCTCAATTGGATAGGCCCCGTCGGGGAACCGCTGATCGAGGCGGTCCCATTTCGCCGTCGATTATTCTTGACGAAATCTGCGATTATTGGGGATTTGCGGAATTAGAAGATTTGATTGAGACCAAGCGTGACCAGAGACATAGTAGAATCCGTTTTTTAGCTTTCTACCTGCTTAAAATCAGGGCACATTTATCAGTAACCGAGATAGCCGAAATTTTTGAAATGTCACCAACGGCTGTGAGTAAAGGGATCAGAAAATTTAAACAATCCGACAAATCTCAAAAAATGAAGAAATTTTTGGGGAAGTGGGGCTAAAGTTTAAAGTTTAACTCTGACCCAAAAGCTAAAGTTTAAAGTTTAACTCTGACACTATGAGGGTGAGAAGATGAAGAAGTGGAAACGAGAGAGGCCGAAGTTTAAGCCCGATCCCCGGGGTACAAAGAAGCTGACTATAACGGCTAAGTTCGCGATTGTGGTCGCAATTTTGCTGATAATCGGATATTTTTTGGGATTGTTTTAAATATTAATTTTTCGTCCACAAGCCCCTGGGAAAAACGGGCTGTATTTGACGGCTAGAATTACCACAAATGCTTTTTAAATGTAGAATTAATTATCAGTCGCAAAATTGCCCTTCTCTGTGGCCCGTGTCTATATTATATACAATTAGTCCCCCCACGCATTCTTCATCGTCGTCATCGACCCAGCCGCATCCGTTAGGTATATCAATTGCTATACGTCGCTGATCGTCAGTGCCATGATCATTTTCAAAACGCAAGCGAGGCTCATCGTCGGGAACGCCCCCTTTCCATAGGTATTCTGGAAGATAATCTTCTAGTTCTGAACAATCAGCACTTAAGTTACATTTTCCACCCCCAGAACCAGTGCCCCAGAAATCTTCACCTTCATTAACGGTATATTGGACAGTGGCCTGCTCAACAGTCCGCAGATCAGACAAAACAGAACTTACACGCGCATCGCATATGGCGTCCATTACCTGGGGAACTGCCGCGGCGGCTAAGATGCCAATGATAGCGATTACTACCAGTAGTTCGATCAGCGTAAAACCTGTCCGCTCGTTGAAATCTATCAATTTAATCACCTTTTATTAAAAAATTAAAAGAGCTGAGTTTACTTTGTGCAAGCGTCAGAATTATATTGTCAAGTCAATTTGTTCAGTAAGAGTGCCCCATGAGATTGGAATTGAAATCTTAGTAATTGTCTAGCGTTTTCACTATCATTACGAAAACGTATGTCATTCCTGGGTTTGTCCTACCGGTCGTCATCGCGGACTCCGATCCGCTATCCATTTTAAGTTTTCAGTTTACAGTTCATGGTTTAAAGTTTCCAGTTGTAGGTTTTAACCCGCAACCCGTAACTCGCTCCCAGCAGCGCGTAACAAGTTTTTGTGGTCTTGAACTAAAGATCGTCATTGCGGGCTTGACCCGCAATCCATTTTTACAGTCTCCCGTTTCCCGCACTTTTGTTCCCCTGCACTTGACCTTGCCTGATCTCCTCATCTCCTAATATCCTAATTTCCTCTTCTTGGAGCCTGCACAACCTCTAGTTTTAAGTTTCAACCAGTAATCTGCAACTCGTAACAAACTTTTGAGTCTCGAACGATAACCGCTTAAAATTCAACCTGGATTTCGTGCCGCGCTCCCTATGGTCGCTTGCCCGGAATGACGTCAAGCTCAAAACGGATTCCGGGTCTCCATTTTACTTCGTCCGGAATGACAAAAAGGACAACGTGGATTCCGGCTTGCCCAGAGTAATGAAATAAGCGCCGATCTATAGCCGCGCGCCAGGCAATCACTAATCCTGTCTATTACTCCTAAACCATGTTTAACTCAAATTTATTCGTCAAATAAACCATTTTTTGACAAAGGAGGTCTTTCAATAGCCTGCCTTCAAGTTTTCATCGATTAATATTGTAACATTCTGTAGCTAAAAATTAACTTGTAACTCCAAATTTAACAAATCAAACGGAGGGAGAGGATTTTTTACTCAACCAATCGGTATGGGTCACAAATTAAAGGAGCAGAAGTGGGGCGCCCCTTCGCTCCTCGCCGCTTCGCTCATTCGCTCCTCGCAAAACTTCAGCTGAAAGCCCAAAGCAAAAAGCTGAAAGCAAACCCCGCTTTCCATCAGGCTTTCGGTTTAAAGATTTTCAAATGTTTTCGATTACAGGTCACGACCTTTCTCCCACTCGCCCCATCTCCCCATCACCCCATCATAGGTTTTTCTCCCTGCGCCCCGCGCCCCGCTTTATGAACTTACTTCGCGCCTTTGTGTTTCTTCGATTTTGACTTTGATTCACGCCCTTGATCTTGCTCTCCGCTTCTCGCTCATTCGCTTTTCGCACCTTCGCTTCTCGCATGCTCGACTGTTCGCAGGCTCGGTCTTTCCACCTGCTCCCCCCCATCGCTTCACCGCCCCCTCATGAATTATCGCCTCTTCAAACCCTACCGTTTCCCGCTCTTGAATTAAAGCCAGATTACAGAAAAAACTTGCCATTTGTGATTGTATGGATTATACTAAAAATATAAGGATAAAAAATCTTATGTAAGGAGGAAGAGGCTGTGAATAAAATTGCCCGGATAACCAGTAAAGGTCAGGTGACCATCCCCAAAGAAATTCGTGAGAAGTTGGGGCTGAAGAAGGGGAAGGAAGTTCTATTTGAGGTGGAAGGGCAGAGAACTTTGATGTATCCGCTTTCCAGTGATCCCCTGACGGAACTAAAAAAAATGCGCAATGAGGTAAAATTTTCGCGCCAGGAAATTGAGCAGATGAAGAAATCTGCAGGCGAAGCCTGGGAAAAGTTTAATTGAATGATTTATTTAGACTCCTGGGTCTGGATAGAATTTTTTGCCAGTGATGAAAAAGCTCAAAAAGCCGGAGAATATCTGGAAGCATTAAACTCTGAGCCGGCGGTAATATCTGCTATTACCCTGCTTGAAGTTCAATACCGGTTAAGACAAAAAGTTTCTTCAGAGACAGCAAAGCAGATAATTCATTATATTGAAGCACTTGATAATTTAACGGTTCTACCCGTAACTTCTTCGGTGGCTCGCAGGGCGGCGAGGTTAAGAGGGAAGTATTATGCGCCGGGGAAATTGGAAATGTCATACGGCGATGCAATTCATCTTGCTACCGCTGTCATGGCTTGCTGTGATAAATTTGTTACCGGTGATTCTGATTTTGAACCGGTTACGGAGGTTACGGTTAACTTGCTGTAGCTGAAAATTCACTTTCAACTTTTAGCTGAACTTTTGGACCACAGATTACACGGATTGCACGGATTAGAAGCTAATGCAGCGGGCGCGGTCTTCGACTGGCGTCGAAGCTTTACGGTGGCGCCGGTTCCTGACAGGATGTATGGGACACGGATAAACACGGATTAGCACAGATTTAAGGCGCGGGGAGCTGGGCGTGGCGAGACATCGAGCGGGCGATGGGGGGAGTGGGCGGTGGGGCGAGCGGGAGTAGGGCGTAAACATCGAGCCTTCGAACAGGCGAGAGTTCGTGAAAATCATGCTCAAGAGCTTGACACCGAAAACCGAGAGAAAGTGGATTCAGCTTTGAGCTTTTGGCTTTTAGCTTTTAGCTGAAGTTTTGTGGGAGGCGGAATGACAATCGATAACTCCGACCCGCGGTGGGGATTATCTTAGGTTAATCGTTCGCGTCATTTTTTAGGATTCTCTGCGTTATGAAATATCCCATAAATTATCACTCTATTTTCTCCGCTGTTGTATTCGTAGAAAACCCCATAGGGAAATCGGCGCACTAATCCACGCCGAAATTTTTTAAATTTAACTTCGTGCATTTCAGGGAATCGCCGGATGGTATTTACATTAGCCTCAATGCATCTTAAAAATTCTTCACCGAGACCAACTTTTTGATCTTCGTACCATGCATAGGCTTCCGCCAAATCTTTTTGAGACTCAGGAGTAAAAATAAGATCAGCGATGGTATTGTTTGTGTACGTTCTGCTTTACTTTTTCCCAGGAAAGAACGCTTGAGGAACCTTTCTCAAAATTTTCTTTCCGACGATTGAGCTCCTTTTTTTGCCATTCTCGCACTGGAATCTCTTCAGGGGAAGACGCCAGGTCGTCCCACAGATCTTCAACGAGCTGTAGCTTTTCCGAGGAACTCAAATCAAATATAGAGGGGTGGGCAGAATTCATTAATTTTTCCTTCCGATTGTTAGATTTAATGGATGTTTTATATCCTTCGTCTATAGTATAAATTAAGAAAGCTTGTAAGTCAAAAAATGACAGCAAAACAGTGTAGAAACATGGTATATCATTTTCACCCCGAAGTGAAAGGGTTGTGATGGACGAGAGATCAGGTGATATGAATTAAAAAAGTGGATTTAGCTTTGAGCTTTGGGCTTTTAGCTTTTAGCCCGATGTTTTGGACCACAGATTAAGTTCAAAAGCAATGGACAGGATTTACAGGATAGACAGGATATTTTAACGCAGGCGAGGACAGGGGGCGGTCGTCCCTGGTTGTAATATTTTTTGTATTTCATTTTGTTTGGCTATGTTCTATACTTTCAGTGTAGAAGATGTTCATTTATGGGAGGGTTTTTCATGAAAAACGTAACTTTCAGAGTTCCCGAGGAAACAAAACAGGAAATGAAAGAGTTGTCCTTGAACTGGTCCGAATACTTGCGCGAATCTGTTCGGGAGGCCCTGGATCAGGAATGGAAGCGCGAGATACATCAAACTCCCCCTCTTTCTAACGAACTCTCGCTCCTCGCTTCTCGCTCATTCGCTCTTCGCACTTTCCCCCGCCCCCCCTCTCCCCATCCCCCGTTCATGTTTCGTCCTTTCGCTCCTCGCACGCTCGCTCCCCACCCCCGTTCCGTATTTGGATATTTTTTGCTTGCTTTTGGAGCTATTATAGTTTACCCTTTATTAAACGCGATGTTTTTTAGGGGAGATTGCACGTAAATTGTAGCTTTAGTCGTTGTTTCACCGCATTATTTAAAAGAGTGGGCTGTAATCACATTGAATGAACTTACCGATGTCCCGGGTTTGAATAAAGTCTTTAATTTCCGGGTTTTCCCCCTCTCAGTTGCCCTCCTTACTTTCTTCCTACTACTTCATTTCTTCCCTACACCTGTAATTGCCGAATCCGGCGGCCCGTATGCGTGGCCTCATTTTTCTCCGGGGCACGGAGAATCTGGGGAATGGGACAATCATATTGATGACTTTTTAGCTTCTTTTGTAGAGAGTTCGAAGTCGGGAGAAGAGGGAGAGGGGCAGCAGTTAGAGGTGGGTATTACCAGTTATACCTGGGGGAGTGGCGGGGATATAGCACCGGTAACAGGTTGGTGGGGAACCGGAGAAGATGAGGGGATGAATTCGATTGCGGATGCCGGGGATACGGATAAACTTTTTCCTACCGGCGATGACACAGACGAAGCTGATTTTACAGATGCAGCAAATGTTGCGGTAGAGAACCGAGCAGAATTTTTTGATGGTGATGATGAAGAAGAATGGGGAAATCATTTACATCGAAAAATTTTAACTCGGGAAGAGGCCGCAGTTGTTTTTGGAAGCGGCAATTTTACAAGTGGAGGATTTGGTCCCCAGTCTAATGTTTGGCTTTATATGAATGATGCCCGTTTGAATAACGGTGGTTTCGCCGGGGCTATGCACAATGAAATCAAGGCCATGCATGAGGGGAATATTTTCAAGAGTGGCGAATCACCGCTTAATTTCGATGGGCCTAATGACGAGAGAATAGAGCTTTATTTTTATCCGAATATTCAGCCGGATTTGTCCCTGGTTGATGTAGTGACAGATGAAATCGGAGAAGCCCAAGAAAGCGTTCATTACCTGGTGAACGTTTATGGTGGCTGGCCAGTTGATGATATAGCTAACGAAAAAACAGGTCAGTCTGGTGAAATTCTTGTCGAAGGAGCAATTGATGATACTCAGGTTGCTACTTCTGAGGACCGGGTGGAGGAATTAGAAAATGATCATACTGTTCGCAAGTGGTCAACGAACATAAATGATGAAGATCCGCTGGATATGCACCATAAATTATCGATCATTGATCAAGAAATAATTATTACAGGTTCTGCCAATTATACCGGGCGAGCCATGGCTGATACTGAGGCTTGGGCAAATGAAGAAGTTTTGACCGTTATTGAAGATTTCCGACTAGGGCGGCGTTTTATGGGCGAATACAGACGTATTATGCAGTTTATGGAGGAAGATAATGTTGGTGATGATACCTTTGATAACGAACCCTTAGAGCCTGTGACTAATGTATCGGTTGAAAATATTCCTGAGGAATCTAATAGTTTGAGTGTTCAGTGGAATGCTCCTGATTATAACGAAGACGAGTTTTCCAGGTATTATATATTTGCGGCCGATTATGATATAGAGGGCGATGAAGGCGACCCTAATTATCATATTTGTAATTTTGAAGACGATAATGAAAGTGGTTCCCCCTGTGATGATCCAGTTACTGAGGAGACATTGCTGGGTAATGTAACTGATTTTCGGGCAGGTGCTGGTCCTGAAAATTTATCTTACCACGATAATAACGCTGATGGGCAAGAGGGCGGGGATCCTTTCCTTTTCCCCGAAAAACAGGTCAAGGATAAGGGCCAAACATCCGTAGTGCTCGATTCCTTCAATTACGGCGGCGAACTTCCGGACGGCGAGGAATTATATATTGGTGTTGTAGCAGTTGACATGCACGGTAATGAATCGACACTGGTGGTGGATACGGGGATCAGCGAGCCGGCAACGGGGCGGGAAGTTGAAATTGATAGACCATTTGAGGACGAGCTGGTCTCGGACAGTGAGGTGAATGTTGAACTTACGGCCACAATGGAGGACGGGGACACCATCGAAATAGAAGTTGATGGTGAAGAAAAAATAGTAACGGCAGACGGCGTCCAGGAAGATACCACTATCATACGGACGTTCGAGGTGGAGGAAGAGGGCGATTACACTGTTGAGGTTTCCTATTCGGCCGGGGGAATTGCCAGATCAAGACCGTTTACCCGCGATGAAGAAAGCCAGACGGAAACTATTGCGGATGAAGAAACGGATACAGTAGAACATGAGGAAAATTTTGCCCGCTCATTAACCCACCCTGAAAACTTTCCTGAAAACACGAGTGTATCAATAAGTGATTCTCCCACCGGTTCCGTGGGCGATGCTGTGGAGTCGGCAAATGCCGCAACAGCCCGGGAAATAGTTTCTGATGGTCTTACTCGTTTCCAGGTATCCGCTGATACCGACGTTTCTTACACTATCCGGCTCCCCTATGATAGTGAAGAAATTGAATCAGATACTTCAGATTTGGAAGTCCACCGACTTGATGAACAGGCCGGTGAATGGACAATTGAAAATGTAGACACGGACGAAATATACGATACCTACATAGAAGCTACAGCTCATGGTCTTTCCACTTTCCAACCTTTGGGTGAATCGGAAGAGGACAACATGTTGTTGAACTGGGATTTTGAAGAGTGGAATGATATGCCTGTGAGCTGGGAGGGATCGCATGGAGATGCCAACTGGCTGCAGTCGACGGCGACGCCGTTAGTGGGAGATTATTTAGTAGAGCTGGATGGAGGAGG
>PWHN01000015.1 GCA_003554945.1 bacterium | reverse complement strand
TCCGAGTCAAAAAAATATTATCAAAAAAAGCGGGCTGAAGGAAATGATCATTCTGATGCTCTACGCCGTACTGCTCGACAGATTGTTAAAGAAAAGTGTGTCAAATTCCCGGCGAATTGTATCGATTCCCGATTCCAGCATATCATCCAAAATATAATCTTTACTGCTCCAGAACTGATAGGCCCAGAGCTTGTGAAGCAGCTGGCTAATTACACCTTCATCCAATTCAGTAAGCGCATCGCGATCAAAAAAGTTTTCCCGCAAAAATTGGTCTTTATCCTGGCGGGACTCACTCCAGTTGCTCTCCTCGGATTCAATATATTCTTCAAAGTCCTCAATAATCGCATCTAAATTATTAATAATCCGCACCACTCACCTTTCCAAAAGAGCTTGCGAGGCCCTATAAATCAATGAAATACAAAAGGTTCCGACTGCATAATCAAGTTCGAAAACTTACAGTTCAAAATCTACACCACAAGCTCACATGATTTTAAATTTATTCAGGAAGTCAACGACTATTTGGTTTGTTGTCGCTGATGCGATGTCCCCCGGATAGGTGCTCCCGGCATTTTGCCTCCGTTTACTTTAAAAAGCGGCATTTTTTACTCCCGTTTTGAAGAAGTTGTTCTCTGACCCTTTTACCGGACAGCTATTATCCTACCTTAATCCCAAGTAATTTTAAATTTTTCAACTGTCGGAATAAAACCTCTTATGATAACTTCAAAATGGATTGCGGATCGGGGTCCGCAATGACAACCAAAAAATCAAGTTCCCCCCTCACCTGTGTCCTCTCCCTCGGGGGGAGAGGAATTAAGTCAAAAGCGGATCGGGGGCAATAGATCTCAATGAGGCGATGGGGGCGATTCGCTAAGCCGGCCAGGTTATCAAGTTTTCCTGCCACAGGGCTACCCGCACCTCTTTCCCCCGGGAAAGATTGTAGCGCTTGTAAATGTAGTCGGGCAATTTGATTTTGAAATCATAAGCACCGGAAGTTCCCCGGGGGCGGAAGGTGAGTGAGACCTGGTCGGGGCTAAAGATAGCGTCCAAAATCTTTCCATTGAACAGGTTGTCTTTTATTTCCGGTCGCAGGGGTTTGTCTTCCTGGACTATTTTTATATCCTGGGGCCGAACACACAACTGTATTTCCCCCGCCAATTTTTGTTTTGATTCCACAATAAATTCAAGCTCCGCAGATTTTACCCGATATTTATTGGCGGACACTTTTTCCTGCACCCGACCGCTGAAGATATTTGTATAGGAGAGAAAACGGGCAATGGCGGGGCTGGCGGGCCGCGAAAATATTTCCTCGCGACTACCTTTCTGCTGCAGCCGGCCATCCATCAGCAGGCCGTAGCTGTCACCGAGAGCATAGGCCTCTTCCAGGTCGTGGGTGATATGAACCACCGGTATTTGAAAATCTGTCAGAACTTCGCGCAGAAGCGACCACAATTGCTGGCGACTGGCCCGGTCTACGGAAGCAAACGGCTCATCCAAAAATAGCGCCCGGGGTTTATTGACCAGCGCCCGGGCAAGCGCCACTTTTTGTTTTTCGCCGCCACTGAGTCCAGCCGGATAACGGTCGAGCAGGTCCACAATATTTAGCTTCTGACTAATATTCTGTAATTTCCGGTTTATTGTCGATCTGGCCGTGCTGCTGTTTTTCATCCCAAAAGAGATATTTCCTCTCACCTTCAGGTGGGGAAACAGGGCCAGCTGCTGAGGTATATAGCCGATCTTTCGTTTTTCCGGCGGGAGATTGGTAATTGGCCGGTTGTTAAAAATTATCTCTCCTTCCTGCGGCGTGTAAAATCCCAGCAAAGATTTTATCAGGGTTGATTTGCCGGCGCCGTTAGGTCCGAGGATCAGAAAATATTCTCCGCTTTCTGTTCTGAAATTTATATTTTCAAGCTTAAAATCACCGCGGCGAGAGGAGAGATTTTTAACTTCTATCATTGTTTTCCCCCTCCAAAAGTAGCCGTGAGCTTAACAGAACAAGCAGTGAAATAGCAATCAGAATGAGGATAAAGATGGTAGCCCGATGGATATCGGCGGCTTGAAATCCCAGATGGATCCCCACCGGCAGAGTCGTTGTTTTAAAAGGAGTGGCCCCGGCCAGGGTCATCGTAGCTCCAAACTCTCCGATCGCTCGCGCCCAGGTAAGCAGCAGCGTGCTGATCATCCCTTTCTTGGCCAGGGGCAAAACCACGCGGTAGAAGGTCTGTAGTTTATTGGCGCCCAGAACCCGGGACATCTGTTCGTATTCTTGATCGATATGTTCGAAAGTGTTCTTTAACAGCCGAATACCAAGGCCAATGATCACAAAAAACTGGGCGATAATAATTCCCCGGACGGTGAAGACTATTTCGCCGGTGAGATTTTCTATCCCCCGTCCGGCGGGGGTATTAAAAAATAAAAGCAGCATTGCACCAAGGGCAACCGGAGATAGGAAGACCGGCAGATCAAGGAGGGTATCAATTATTTTATGACCGGGAAATTTATGACGACTTAAAAAATAAGCCACAGGTGTGCCGACGACCAGGGCGACGGCTGCGGAAGTGGTTGCGGTGACCAAGGAGAGACGGAGAGCAAAAAATATTCTGGCAAAATCCGTCGATCGTTCGGGGGCCGTGCGGAAAAATTCAAACGCCAGCGAGCCGATCAGAAATATAAAAATCAGGACGAGCAGACCGGTAACGGCAATCAGGACGAGGTTGAAGAGGCGGTTACTCACGGCTATCCAGCAACTGATGGTAGTCGCCGGGAATTTCAAAGCTCCCACCGATCTGATCCTCACCGGTCCGCGCGAGAACCTCTTCTTTATTTACCAGGTAGCCTTGTGCCTGGAAGATTTCCCGGCCGCGCTCAGAGTTGAGAAAACCTAAAAAATCATCTGCTGTTTGACGGCGATCGGTGTCACCGGCGACTGCTCCGGCAAGATAACTGATTCGCGGGAGCTGGTCGGGGGGCAGGGGAATATGTTTTATTCTATCCGGATTCCATTTTTCGGAAATTCGGAAGCCAATTGCGCCCTCAACCTGCTGATTTATAATGAGCCGGTTAAGGCTGGCCAGGCTGCCGGCCAGGCTAACGGTGTTAGCAAGAAATGGTTCGGTCAAATCATTATACTCAAGAATTTCGAGGCCGTAACGGCCAATTACTACCGATTCCGGGTTGGCCAGGCCGAGCCGCAGCCCGCTGGCGGTTAAATCTTGCAGTTCCTCAATAGCGGCGGGATTATCCCGGGGCACTAAAATACCGGGAACCAGGTAGGCCAGCTTTAGCCTCGTTTTCGCTTCGACCAGATCATTTTTTTCGGCCCTTTTCATGTAACCGGGAGAACCGGAGATAAAAATATCTCCCCGGTCGCTCATTTGCATCCGGGAGAGCATAGTTCCCGTGCCCCCGTAATTGATGTTGATCTTCACATCGTTATTTTCTTCAAATTCAACGATAGCCCGTTCAAGCGCCGGTTTAACGGCAGCACCAGCGAATATATTTAACTCTTCATCGGCGGGATAATCACCGGAACAGGAACTGCTGGAGAGCAGGAACAATATTGCTGTTAGCAGTAAAATAAAATTACGACTTACTATGCACCATTTTCTCACTTTGGTTCCTCCAGTTGGATATCACGGGGGGTAAACTCAGTTCTACTGACGGGCTTCAGTTAGCTGACAGTATTTTTCCCGGATAGAGTATTGGGGGTTTATCCGCCGATTTTTATCTTTCGGCTTTATCCAACAGTTGATCCATTTCGGCGACTTCTATTTCTTCCGCCTCGTCAATCAGCATGATAGGAATATCATCTTCTACCCTGTATTTTAAATTACACTCTCCGCAGAGAAGCGCATCTTCCTCCGCCAGGTAATAAACTTTTTCCTTGCACTGCGGACAGGCTAATACTTCCAACAGTTCGTCCTCTACTGTCATGGCTATCACCTCTCGTAACGATATATGGTTAGTCCTTCGTAAATTCAAAGTCGTTGTATTCCCGCTCCCGCGGGAATACACCAGCTTAAAGCTCAAAGCCAAAAGCTGAAAGCTAATTCAAATTCATTAAGTGCGCATAATCTTGTCATGTTCTTGAACTTGACGTGGTTATAATTCAAACCCGTAAAAATGGATTGCGGATCAGGGTCCGCAATGACGAACGAATAGGTCAAAACAGCTTTTGAATTTGACGTCATTCCTTTTCTCCCGTCAAAGGGCATTATAAAAAAACTTTGAGAAGAAAATAAAAAGGGACTGATAGTCATACAAATTTGTCGAGATATTTTGAACTTCCCCGGTATTATGATATATTTTTGTTTGCTTGTTGGAAAGTGGCGCGGGCGGAAAATTGAATTGGCCCAAGAAAAGCGGCCATTTTCAAGTTAAAAAATATTTCGAGGGAGTTTTTTTAATGAAAAAAGCATTGATCACGGGAATCACCGGACAGGACGGTTCTTACCTGACGGAACTGCTGCTGGAAAAAGGCTATGAAGTCCACGGCGTCCGCCGGCGCACGTCCGTCTTCAACACTGAGCGCATTGACCACCTTTATGAGGACCCGGAGCTGAAGGAAAAACGGCTTTTCCTCCATTACGGCGACATGGTCGACGCCAGCAACTTGAGCCGGCTGGTCGAAAAAATTGAGCCCGACGAAATCTACAACCTGGCCGCCCAGAGTAACGTTGCCGTCTCCTTTGTTCAGCCGGAATACACCGCTGACGTCGATGGACTCGGCACCCTCAGGCTGCTCGACGCCATCCGCGAGGCGCGCGTCGACACCCGTATCTACCAGGCCTCCACAAGTGAGCTGTATGGCAACGCCGCCGAGTCGCCCCAGGACGAACAGACCCCTTTCCAGCCCCGCAGCCCCTACGGCTGTGCCAAACTGTACGCCTACTGGATTACCCGCAACTACCGCGAGGCTTACGACATGCACGCCTCTAACGGTATCCTTTTTAACCACGAGTCGCCGCGCCGGGGCGAACGTTTTGTCACCAGAAAAATCACCCGCGGCGCCGCTCATATCAAAGCCGGTTTGCTGGACCGTCTCTACCTGGGTAACCTGGACGCTTCACGAGACTGGGGTTACGCACCCGAATACGTGCGTGGAATGTGGCTGATGATGCAACAGGAGACTCCTGACGACTATGTCCTTGCCACCGGTGAAACACATACGGTGCGCGAATTTGCCGGGTTAGCCTTCCAGGCGGCGGGTTTTGATCTCGCCTGGGAGGGAGAAGACGAAGAAGAGGTGGGGATTGACAGAAACAGCGGCCGAAAGTTGATTGTTGTTGACCCCCGATATTACCGGCCGGCCGAAGTGCATTCGCTGATCGGCGACCCCTCGAAAGCCGAACGCGAACTGGGCTGGCGCCACGAGACCAGCTTTGAAGAACTGGTTGAAAAAATGGTTGCTGCTGATCTGGAAAATGTTAAAACTAACCTCTAAGCTCCTCCTGCCGCTGCTGGTTGTTTTTCTCCTCAGCCCAATGAATCCTGCGTCAGCCGGCGGCCAAAACGGCAATCACCTGAGTCTCAACCTCGGCCACACCAATTTAGATAATCTTTCCGGTCCCGGTGACGAATCGTTTCGCTTCCGCCGCGGCCAGACAGTGGCCCTCGCCTGGGGCGGTCAGGTCGGCGCACTGCGGACTGAGTATCGTTTTTCTTACAGCCGCTCAGATCTGGCTCGTTTCTATAAAAATTCCAGCAGCTCCAACGACGGTCGTATAGAACAGTATGCGCTCTCATTAAATTTTCACGAACGCCGCTCACTACCACCGTTTCGCTGGGACTACCGGGCCTTCTGGTTTCTCGGCCTCGGCCTCAGCCGCGTGGAGCTTGACGCTTCCGATGCTAACCAGAGCAGTTACGACGACCACGATTACTCCTGGAAGCTGCGGGGCGGGTTAGGTCTTGAGGTTCCCCTGACTGAAAATTCTTTCCTCGCCGCCGGTGGCGAGATCTTTTCCACCGAGAGCCTGAGCTTCGAGGACCAGGCGGGCGAAGACCAATCTTTTGGCAGCCTCGACGGCCGCTCACTATTTCTCGAATACAGGTGGCTTTATTAGTTTCTCAGCATCCGCAAATTATTTTTTCACCCCCCCTTTGTCTTTCCCCTTTTCAAGGGGGGAAAACTCGAAGATACGAGCTTGCGAGCAGGCGAAAAGGCGCAAGACCGAAAATCAAGATCAAGTTCAAGATGGATTCCGGATCGCGCTCCCTACGGTCGCTTGCCCGGAATGATGTCAAATTCAAGAGCAGACCTTAACTCGCAATTCATCAGCAGATGAAGACCAGATCAACTCCGCGCAACGATAGAACCGGCCGTTCTTCGGGCAGTTAATCCATAGTTCTCATGGATTAATCGGAGAAAACACTTGTTTTTTGTCCGAGACCTGATTTAGAATACTATTTGATTAAAATTAAGTGCTTAGAAAATCATACAAAAGGGTGACTGAATCGTGCAAAATTTAAAAGAGTTTGAAAGACCGCAATCGTTGGACGAAGCAGTAGAAAAAATTTCAGCCAAACCGGGGCGGCGCCTTCTTGCCGGCGGCACGGGGTTGAGTATTACCGACAGCAAGACCACTATCGGACTTGTCGATTTAAAATCCGTCGGACTCGATTACATTGAGGACGATAGCGATGCAATAAAGATCGGGGCAACCGCGGTCATGAGAGCGCTCGAGGAGAGTTCTCTACTTCAAAATTACGCCGGCGGCCTGCTTGCCGATGTAGCCGCGGAGGTGGGAACCACGCCGCTGCGCAACATGATTACGGCCGGCGGCAACATAACCCAACTGCGAGTCTGGTCTGACTTACCGGCTCCGCTGCTCGCCCTGGACGCCGAAATCCTGGTAACCGACCAGGAGGGCGAAACAACTTATCCAGCCCAGAAATTTTTCCACCGTCACCCGAGTCAGCTACTCGATGACACCGACATTGTTACTGAAATTCAACTCCCCAGAGGGATAGAAAATTACAGTAGCAGCTACACTAAATTTGTTGCCGTCGACGACTCCTACGCCGTTACTTCCGTCTCAGTTGTGCTCGACATGGAGGGGGATACAGTAAAAGACGTCCGAATTGGCGTCGGCTCCGCTTCCCCTTCACCAGCTCGCTGCCCGGAAGCGGAAGAAGAGCTGGTCGACGCTGAGCTTAACGAATCTCTGGCCGAGAAGGTGGGCGAAATTTGCCGGGCTAACGTTAATACCACGGACAACGTCTGGGGCAGTGGCGATTACAAATCAAAGCTAATCGAAAAACTGGTCAAAAAGAATCTGCTTCAGGCAAAAACCAGTTAAAATCTTTTTATATTTTTAAAATTAACAGTTAACGAATAATTTAAATCTCGAATCGAATTTCAGGAGGAATTCCCATGCAGATAGAGCTTGAGATCAATGGCGAGCGGGACACTTACGAAGTTGCGCCCGCCACCCGCCTGATCGACCTGCTGCGTCGTGAAGGTTTTCAGGAAGTAAAAAAAGGCTGTGACGAAGGACACTGCGGCAGTTGCACAGTATTGTTGGACGGTATGCCCGTTCTTTCCTGCGTAATGTTTGCCGCCCAGGCAGACGATCAGTCAATCACCACTATTGAAGGTATAGGAACAATCGACGACCCCCACATCTTACAGAGAGAATTTGTGGACAAGGGAGCCGTTCAGTGCGGTTTCTGTGTTCCCGGTATGATTCTCTCCGCTAAAGCGCTGCTGGAAGAAAACCCCAGTCCCGAGGAAGATGAAATCAAACGGGGACTTGACGGCAACTACTGCCGCTGCACGGGCTATGTAAAACAGATAGAAGCCGTTCAGAGCGCGGCTAAAAAAATGAGAGGTGATGCTTGATGAGTAAAACAAGAGATTTTTCAGAAGTTAATCAGAACGTTGAAAAAGTAGACGGCATGGCACTGGCCTGCGGACAGGATAAATACGTTGCAGACTTCGAAACCGGCGACGAGCTTCACCTTAAGATCCTGCGCAGTCCGCACGCCCACGCTCGAATCAAAAACATTGATGCTTCCGAAGCCGAGGCTATGGACGGTGTTGCCGCCGTTTTAACCCATGAAGACGTGCCTCGGGTTGCCCAGACCACTGCCGGACAGGGCTATCCTGAACCTTCGCCCTACGACAGCTTCATGCTCCCGCGTAAAGTTCGTTTTGTTGGCGACCGGGTCGCGGCCGTCGCCGCCGAAAGCGAGGCGCTGGCTGAAGCTGCGCTTGAAAAAATTGAGGTAGATTACGAAGTGCTGGAGCCTGTTTTGGATCCCCGCGACTCAATGAAAGAAGACGCACCCGTTATCCACGACGAAGACGATTGTCACACCGTCATACCGATTCCTTTCGAACCGGAAAGAAACCTCGCCTCAAGTGTTGAATTTGAGCACGGCGATCTTGAAGAAGAGCTGGAAAAATGTGACGTTGTAGTTGAAAACGAATATGAGGCGCAATATGCCCACCACTGTCCTGTGGAGCCACACATCTGTATTGTCAGGAAAGACCCCCACGGTCGTCTGGTTATTACAACCAGCACACAGGTCCCTTTTCACGTCCGGCGCATTGTCGCAGAAAGACTGGAGATGCCCGAAAAAAAGATTCGCGTGATTAAACCCCGTATCGGTGGTGGATTCGGCGGTAAACAGGAGGTCCTGATTGAAGATATAACTGCCGCTATGGTCCTGGAGACCGGACGGCCCGTTAAGTTTGAATTTAACCGCCGCGAGGAGTTTGCCTCCTCCCGGACTCGTAATCACGAGATTCTCGACATGGCAGTCGGTGCCGACACCGACGGTAGAATTCAGGCCATCAAGATGCATATCCTGATGAACACCGGTGCTTACGGCTCCCACTGTTTAACTATCGTCTGCAACAGCGGCAGCAAGGTCCTGCCTCTCTACAACAAAGCTAACGCAATCAGCTTCAAAGGCACGGTCGTTTACACGAATTTGCCCAGCGGTGGCGCTTACCGGGGTTACGGTGCTACCCAGGGGTATTTCGCCATTGAATCCTTACTGGACGAACTGGCCGAAGAGCTGGATATGGATCCCGTTGAGCTGCGAAAAATTAACCATATCCGCGAAGGTGAAACTTCCCCCGTCTTCGCCGCCCTCGGCGAAGGTAAAGAGGGAGTCGAACAGACAATAGAATCCTGTGGACTCGAGGAATGTATTGAGCAGGGGAAAGAGGCCTTCGGCTGGGACGAACGAGAAAAGCGTCGCGAGACCGGCGACAAGACCAAAAAACGGGGTTTTGGCATGTGTACCCTGATGCAGGGTAGTTCCATTCCGGAAATTGACATGGCCGCCGCTTCAATCAAAATGAACGAGGACGGCAGCTTCAACCTGCACATGGGCGCAACTGACCTGGGCACGGGAAGTGACACGGTCCTCAGTCAGATTGCCGCTGAAACACTGGCAGTGCCCACCGATGACATCATTCCTTACTCCTCCGACACGGACATGACACCTTTTGACGTCGGAGCTTACGCTTCAAGCACCACTTACCTGAGCGGACGCGCTGTGAAAAAATGTGCTTCCAACGTCCGCGATCAGATCCTGGAAAGAGGCGCAAAGATGCTGGAATGTGACGTCGACGACGTTGAGCTTGGCTATAAGGAAGTAGCCGGGCCCGACGGCGAGACTGTCAGCTTCTCCGAAATTGCCGTTCATTCTCTATACGAAGCTGATCAACGGCAAATTGCTGCTCATGAGTCCAGCATTTCTCACAAATCCCCGCCGCCTTTCTCGGCCCACTTCGCTGAAGTAGAAGTGGACACCGAAACCGGCAAAGCGGAAGTGCTACGTTACGTCAACGCCACCGACTGCGGCACGGCTATTCACCCCCGGCTGGCCGAGGGCCAGTGTGAGGGAGCCGTCCTTAACGGAATCAGCTACGCCCTGACAGAGGAGTTTCAATTCAGCAGCAAGGGCAAGCTGGTTAACGCCAGCTTTGACAGCTACAATGTCTACAAAATGACCGATCTGCCCGATATGGAAACGATTCTCGTACCGACTTACGAGAATACCGGTCCCTACGGCGCAAAATCTGTTTCAGAGATCGGTATAAACGGACCTCTCCCTGCGATTTCTAACGCCATTTACGACGCGGTTGGCGTGCGCATGCGAACAGGTCCTTTCACCCCCGATAGAATTTTAGAGGCATTGGAAGAATAATACTTTAGAGGGAGTGGTTACCTTGCAAAATTCAAGCACACCTTTTTCGTCTCGCCTGAGCAAACTTTTATTAATTTCTCTGGTCGTTGCCCTGGTGGTGCCGCTGAGTGGCTGTCCGGATCCTGAGCCCGAGCAGAGAATATATGTGCTTGCCATCGACGCTTTTCGGGCCGACTATTTTGAGGAAGCTGAAACACCAACTCTCGATGCACTGGCTGAAAACGGCGTCTTTTATCGAGAAGCAAAAGTATCCGCTCCTTCACAGACACGAGTTAACTTCGTTACCCTGCCGACCGGAACCCACGCCGACAGGCACGGCGTTGTTGGAGCCAGCTACAGAAGTCCCGACTTTGCCCACAGGAGCACTGACTTTCCCGACTACGACGGCGCCCAGGAGGATCTACCGGTTCCCACCATTTTTGAAGTGTTAGATAGAGAAAAAGGCTGGGAGACCGCTTACCTGGCAATGAAAGGCTACGAACTGGTTGGAGCACGTGGCGCTGACTACCAGGTCCACGGTGAAGAATATATTCCGGAACATATCTGGGAGGAACGTTACGAAACTGAAGTTAACGGTTCCTGGGATCAAGCGGTCGAATACAAGCAGGAGATGGACGATCACCTCTACGACGTGTTGATCGACGTTGTCGAACAGCGTGACCCGCAGTTCCTGCTCGCAAACTTCGCCGGCCTCGACTACATCGGCCACCAGCACGGTGCCGAAGAAGATTACCTTGACTCAATAACACACGTTGACAGCCTGATTGGTGATTTTGTTGAATACTTAGAGGGCGAGGGTTTGCTTGAATATAGCACAATTATTATTCCGTCCGATCACGGCATGACTAATATCCGCAACCCCGAAAACACGATAATGGACGGCGGTTTTGACGAACCCGACTTCCCCGAACTGGACGACAAGGGGATTGAACACGCCGCCTACAGCAACGGTGGATTGGCTTTTTCACTCTACGTTGAAGATTCCAACCGTTTAAGCGAAACAGCTGAATGGCTGCAGGAACAGGATTTTGCCGAATATATCCACTCCGAACACGATATTTCCGGACTTGACGGGACACTTTCTGAGATAAATCTTAACCACCCGGAGAGAGCCCCCGACTTCTTTGTCTCCGTTCACCCGGACTACACTGTCGCTTTTGAAAGCCACGGCCAGCACGGCTCACTGCGCGACAGCGACATGTATGTGCCCATGATTTACTCGGGCGCCGGGGTTGCTGAGGGAGTTGAAGTTGAGGGAAGAGCAGCAGCGGAGAACGTCGACCTTGCTCCGACCGTGTTAGAAATGCTCGGACTTGACCCCGATGTCCACCTGGAAACCCAGGGTAAGGTTTTGCAGGAGGTAGTTAATTAACTAAACCCTATCCGAAAAGGGTTAAACATCTCCTCCCCCTTGAGGGGGGAGGATTAAGGTGGGGGTGAAAAGGCCTCGTAGAGGCCGAACAACAGTTGTGACGTTTTATCCCCCTCACCCT
>PWHN01000100.1 GCA_003554945.1 bacterium | reverse complement strand
TCCAGAACTAACGAACGTCATTACCCGGCTTGACCGGGTAATCCAGCGACTTTGACGTTGATCTTGACTTTCGCTCGTAGAACGTTCAAATTCAACGTCGCTGGATTCCCGCTTCCGCGGGGATGAAAATCAAAAGCGAAACGCCTCTGTATTCCGGCTCGGAGGCCGGAATGACGTCAAGTTCAAGGGCGGGCTTGATCTATTGTTCGTCATTGCGAGAACGTATAACGTTCCAGGGATTGACCCGCAATCCATTTTTACACCCCCCTTTGTCTTTCCCCCCTTCAAGGGGGGAAAAAGAAAGGGGGCCCGGGTCGCTTGTTCAGAATGGCGGAGTGAGAAGGGTTATGCTTTTTTTCGAGGGGCTGTAAGTGATACAATTTAGTCCAAAAGTTGGCGGTGAGGAAGGGGAGTGAGAGACAAATCAATTTAAATAAAGGAGGAGTCAAAGTGAAGTGGATTAAAGCTATCAGTAGTGGACTAGTCGGAATAATCGGTGCGGTGGCGGTTTATGAACTGGCAGTTCTTTGGGGTGTGGCGCCATTCAACATTGCACCACTGGCGGCGTTCATGCTGCGCTTAGGAATGGAGGTCGGAGCAGCGGCATTTTTTGTGCATCTCATATACGGTATGTTATGGTCGCTTGTCCTGGTCTGGATATTTGATACCAATCTGTCGATTCAGAAAGGGCTTGGTCTTTCCGTCTTTTTATGGCTGATCAATGGATTTGTGTATGCCCCTTATATAGGCTGGGGATTTTTTGGTTTCGCCGGGACCCCGGAGGTGGCCGAGGCGCATCAACTTTATCTGCGGCCCGGCCCCTGGTTGGCGCTGATTACGTTAATTTATTATCTTGTTTATGGGGCAATTGTCGGCTGGGTAACCAGTAACTGGATAAAATCAGAGGCTGACGTGGCCGGGCAGATCCGGAAGCACCGGGAGGATTGAGTTTTACTGTGGTTGAAATATGGGTGGACGCTGACGCCTGTCCGGTAGTTGATGAGGTTGTGAAATTGGCATCGGACCAGACGGTACACCTGGTTCACAACCATCATCACCAGATTAATAGTGAAAAAGATAACGTCGAACTGCACGTGTGTGGAGATCGGCAAGATCAAGCCGACCACATGATCTATAACTTGAGTGAACCGGGAGATATTGTTGTTACAGACGACCTGGGCCTGGCGGCTCTGGTGTTGAGCGGTGGACGCCGGGTGGTCCGGTTTCGAGGCGACCGGCCTACTAACGGCGATATAGACGTTACCCTCGAACTGCGTCACGCGGCGGCCCGCGCCCGGCGGGCGGGGAAGCTAAGCGGAGGACCACCGCAATTTACGGAAGAGGACAGAGAAAAGTTCAGGGAGACGCTAAAAGCGGTGTTGTAATAAAAAGTTAATTAAGGAAAATAAGAGGTGTGTTCAGGGACGGTTTTTTAGGTCGAGTGGCGAGGAAGCGCAGCCGGCTGTAGTTTATGTTCCAGCTACCATCTTGGAAAAGATCGGATCGGAGTTGGTTTTCGAGGCGGTCGATTAACTGTTTCTGTTCGCCCGGGGATAGGGGAGATAGTATTTCGCCGGCAAAAAGCTCCAGCCAGAGACGGAGACCTTCACAGCCGGGAAGTTCTGCCGTCTGATTAAAACGATTAATTTTTTTAACCTCATAGTCGCAAGATTCCAGTATATCTTTGTAATGATTGCGGGTGGGAAAATACCAGGGATCGAGTTTTTCGGGATCATGGTTAAATTCTGCGAGTAGCTCGTGAAGCTGACTTCGAATTTGACGGATGTTTCCGGCTGCTGCAAATTCAGCAACAAATCGACCGCCCGGCCGCAGTTTCTTTTGCAGTCGGATTAGCGTGGTTTTGGGTTCCGGTATCCAGTGCAGAACATCGTTGGAGAAGATGGCGTCAAAATTTTCTTCCCCGAGCGTTTCAAGACCTCCGGCGACAAAATCCAGTCCCGGATTCTGTTCCCGGGCAACCCTGATCATCTCTTGCGAGGGGTCAAGCCCAACAACATCTGCACCCCGCCGGTTAATTGCGGCGGTAAGTTCGCCTGTTCCGCACCCAAAATCGAGAATTTTTTCGCCTGGTTTTGGATCCAGCAGTTGAAGCGGGTTGCTGCTGTTGAAGGGCGAAAAAGAGAAAAGCTTCTCATAGAGTTCGCCGTTCCAATCATTAGCCTGCTCTGTTTTTGTGTTGATCATGTAATGCATGATGTTTGACTCCCATTGCAAATGTGTAGTAAATTATAGCATTTTCACTACTGTTTTGGAAGGGCGCAGATGAGCTGTTTAATCGGTGTAGTAATCAACGGGACAAACAAACCGAAGCAGGGTGAAAAACACCTGAACCTTCCAACGTATCTTTCCCCCTCTCCCTACCCCTCTCCCCCCAGGGGAGAGGGAACCGGTGGAAGGTGTTTAGCAATTCCTAACGAAGAAAAACGAAGCTTTACACTAGGCAAAAATTTACCGATTGTGAAAGGAGGCGATAATACAATTTGATTGGAGTGAGGAGGGAAGTTCATGTCCACTGCCATAGT
>PWHN01000012.1 GCA_003554945.1 bacterium | reverse complement strand
CATATAGTTGTTTAGTAAAAATAACAATTATACTAAAGTATAGTTTTTCTTTTTATTTACAATAAATTCAATTATGTATATTCCTATTACTTGAAAACATTCGGATAGGAGGCCACCCTTAGTTGAACAGCCGTCTTCTCTCACCACCAAGCCTACCGTTCGGTACTTGGCGGTTCAATAATTTGAGTGTAGTACCTCCTGCCACCAAGCCTGTAGCGGACTTGCACCACCTAACTACCGCCCATGCAGGGAGAAGCAAAAGAAGCCCTCGAGTTTTCGCTCCAGGGCTTAAAATTTATAACTAATAAATCGTATTTCAGAGGACCTATCATTTAAGTCTCGAACTTTTCCCCTATATTCATACTTTATAGGAACCATTACTTCCTAATCTTTTCCCGGCCGAATCGGTTTAGGAGCAATTGGAGAGGGTGCCAAGATTTCCGTCTTGATATCAAAATGTTTATCCCAACAGAAAAAACTCGGGGCTCTGGGGTCTCAAGTCAGTATTCATCCACACTAAGGACACCCTCGGGTATCCCCAGTTTAATCGTTTGTCAAGTCCTCTAGAGCTCATTCTTTTTCATATTCTTTTTCTGGGTACCCATCTAAGGTATACCCATCAGCCTCAACATCCGTAACTTGAATCACGTATCCCCCATCCGGGTGATTGGTATAACTGAAAGTCACATTGCCGTTGCTGTCAGTCGTTCCAGTAGAAGAAGCATAAGGGTCTTCGTCTAGTGTGATTTCTATAGAAACACTTGCCCCTGATATCCCTACACCATCACTATCTAAAACATTTACCACCACATCTAAGTGCCTGTCACTCTGTCTTCCGCCCCTGGTGGAAGTAGTGATGGTGACTGTCAATTCTCCGTCACCAGGTTCGCCCGGATCTTCAACCTCAATCTCTTCGAAATTGGCCACAAGGGTTAAGTCGTGATCAGGCATAAGAAAAGTCAACTCTTTATTCGTACTTTTCACGTCCCCCTCTTTGGTGGTCCAGTTCACAAATCCATAATCCTCATTTGCCACTGCCGTTACAGTGACTTCTTCTTTTTCATCGTACTCCCCATCGCCTGTCACTGTTCCTCCCTCTGCAGGGATGACTTCAAGAGTCAGTTCAAAGGTATCAGGAACTACTGGCTCCGGCTCCCCATTCTCATCCCCATTTTTTACTTCATCCACCGCCAAATCTGCCCGCACCATGCCATGACCTTGAACTCTCGAGGCAAGGGCCAGATCTTCAGCTGTTTCTTGTAGAAGTACCCTGACTTCAGAGTTTGTTAGCTCACTATCCAGTGACCAAACTAGAGCCGCTACGCCGGATACGTGAGGAGTAGCCATTGATGTGCCGCTCCCATACCTGTAACCCCCGCCAGGTTCTGTACTCAAAACATCTACCCCTGGGGCAATCAGTTCAATTTGTGGTCCGGTACTAGAAAAAGAAGCTCGTCTATCATCTTCATCAGAAGCCGCTACGGCGATCACACTGTTATACCTGGCCGGGTAAACAATAGAATTGAAAAATATCCAGTCACCGCTATTACCCGCTGCTGCCACTAAAAGTTTACCGGCAGCATAAGCATTATCACAGGCATTTCTCAGTGTGCTGTAACTGCTTAAAAAGCCGAGGCTCATACTAAGAATATCCACCTCTTCTTGCCCCGCGGCCCAATCAATCCCTGCTACCACGCTAGATAGTGAACCCATACCGGCAGTATCTAGAACTTTCACATCATACAGAGAAACCCCCGGTGAAACGCCGACAACTCCAATATCATTGTCAAGAGCGGCAATAGTACCGGCAATATGGGTGCCGTGACTGTTATCATCTGTACCCCATGCTTCCCCGTCAATATAGCTGACACCCCCTACCACTTTATCTTCTAAGTCTGGATGGTTTTCATCAATACCCGTATCCAGCACAGCCACCCCGATCCCTTCGCCAGTCGAATAGTCCCAGGTGTCAAAAGAATAAGTTTCGTCACCAAACACCCGATCAATCCCCCAGGGAACCACTTGATCATTGGCATTATTTTGAACTGGTAGTGCCTCCAGGGCAAAGGCCTGGCCGTCTTCTTCGATGTAATCAATCAAAGGGTTTCTTTCTAGAGCAGAAATGGCCTTAGCGGGTAAAGTCACGGCCAAAGCATCCACAATATCATATTCCATGTAAACTTCCCCGCCAAATGCTTCAACCAACCCTTTGTTGGGTGTACCGTGAAATCCCACCAACACATTCACCCGGTCAGGGGAATCCGGTGATGTAGCGCTCACTGGAGACAAAAGAACCCCCATGACAAAAACCGTTAATAGGAACACCACTTTCCAACCTTGTCGTTGACGATTCATTTTCACCGCCTCACCTTTCTGATTGATTTTTACACCTAATTTTGATCTTACCCCTGTGTCAGACAACGCCCCTCTCCATTAAATTGATACTCAACCCAGATTTAATTTAGTTTGGCGAGTAATTCTATCAAGGATGTGCTTAAAGCTTATAGTGTTTTAAATCAGAGTACAATTATACTAAAGTATAATTTTTCATATTCT
>PWHN01000051.1 GCA_003554945.1 bacterium | reverse complement strand
GCAGCGGTTATAGCGCCCTACCCGGGCCAAGAGCCTTCTGCCGCCTGGATGGCTGAACTGGTTGGTGTCGCAGAGGAAATCGGCGCCTGCGTGATTTTTTGCGAACCCCAGCTTAACCCGGCGGTAGCGAAGCAATTGGCGGAAGAAATTGGGGGCGAGGTCGCTTACCTTGATCCTTTAGGCGGAGAAGACCTGGAAAATAGAAATTCCTATATAGAACTTCTTTTATATAACATCATGAAATTGGAGAAAGCCCTTGGCTAATTTCATTTCCCCAAAAGGTACCGAGGGGACGGTTCCTTTTGACACCTTTTGTTAGGTACCGAGGGGACGGTTCCTTTTGACACCTTTTGTTATTATTTGGAAGAAAAATAAGAAAAGTTAAGACGTAAGTAAAAGAAGGCTCTAAAGGTAAGAAACATGACCAATGTTGAGCAATGTTCTATTTGATTCTTTCCTTTTAAGAGTTGCAACAAATAACTTTAGGAAGGTAAAAAAGGGGGTAAATCATGATCTATATCAAAAACCTGCAAAAAAGCTATGACAATGAAAAAATCATTGACATTCCCGACTACTCATTCGAAAAGGGGGTTAGCTACCTCGTTTTTGGTCCTTCGGGATGTGGAAAATCTACCCTGCTGAACATTATTGCCGGCGTGATTCCTGCTGATGCCGGGCAAGTTGTGGTCAATGGGACAGATATTACCGGGTGGACACCCGTAAAGCGAGATGAGTACCGCCTGAGTTCCGTGGGGTACGTCTTCCAGGACTTCCGTCTGCTGGACCAGATGACCGTAGAAGATAACTTGAAGCTTCTGGAATTGGAATTAAGAAAAAAACTGGATATTGATAGAATGCTTGAAATCATGGGGATTTTGCCTAAAAAGAAAAAGAAAGTTACCACCCTTTCGGTGGGAGAAAAACAGAGGGTTGCTATTGCCAGAGCCCTCATCAAGGATCCCCTGTTATTACTGGCGGATGAACCCACCGGCAACCTGAATAAAAAGATAGCCAATGAGATCATGTCCTTGACGGCGGGGTATGCACAGAAATTTGATATACCGGTAATAACTGTTTCCCATGATTATGATATGAAAGAGCATTTTGACGTTTTTATAGAGATGTCGGAACTGAATACGGAATTAAGCGAGGTGGGTAAATAATGATTAAATTTGCGCTGAAAAACCTTCGAACCCGATTCACCCGGGCATTGCTGGCTTGCATAGCGGTTATATTGTGTACCACTATTGCTTTGATCACTTATAATACAGCTCATCAAGTAGAGGATGGTGTTATTTCAACTGCGGGCTATTACGATACCATTGTCGGCCCCGAAGGTAGCCCCTTGGAACTGGTTTTTTCCAGCATGTTTTTCACGGAAAGTCCGCTGGGGACGATTCCTTATAAATACTATGAAGAACTAAAAGCCAATCCTTCAGTAAGGGAAGCCTATCCCATGGCTGCCGGAGATTCCTATCAGGGGATTCCCATTATTGGCACCGTCCCGGGATACCTGCAGGATTATGAGTTGAAGGCAGGCGAAATGTTTGAGGAGACCGAAGAAGCTGTAATCGGCTACAATGTGGCTGATGCGGGAGTTTTAGAGATAGGTGATATTTTTGTAGGGGTGCATGGTTTTGGAGGAAATGGGCATGTTCATGACGAGTTTGAGTACGAAGTAGTAGGGATTCTTGCCCGGAGCGGGACGGCTTCGGACAATGTTATCTTTACGACTGCCGAAAGCGTTTGGGTAATTCACGACCATGACCACAACGATTGTGACGACGATCATGATCACAGCCATGATGATCATGACGAACACGAGCATGAAGACCACGAACACGACGATCATGACCATGATGACCACCATGACCATGACGATCACCATGACCATGACGATCACCATGACCATAATGACCATGATCACAACGGACACGACCATGATCACGATGATGACCACCACGATGAAGACGGGCATATCCACGATGATGCGCATGGCCATAATCACAATGACCATGATGATCACAGCCACGATGATCATGACCACGCTCATGAACACGACCACCATGAAGAAGTTACCGGTGACCTGATATCGGTAATTGTGAACACAGAGGGGCTTGCTGCTCATACGGAACTGAAATCTCAGTTTGACGAAAAGCCCGGTGTGCAAGCGGTTAATCCGACCACCGTATTAAGGGATCTATTGGACAACCTTAACCTGGGGCGGGACATATTATTTGTTCTAGCTGCTATTATAGTGTTTATGGCAGCGGTAGTAATTTACGTGACCACGGCTTCATTCGTGGAGGATAGCAAAAAAGATATTCTGATCATGCGTTTGTTGGGCATAAAAAGGAAAACCATATTTTCCCTATTTGTCCTGCAGACGGTAATTATTTCCGTGGTGAGCATTGCTATCTCGTTTTTGATAAGCTACGGCGGACTTTACCTGATCAATAATTTTACGGCAGACAGAATGGGCATAATGATAGACCCGGCGAAACATTACCCGGGAGAATTTGCTCTGGTGCTCCTTGTCTTTGCCATTATTGTAATTTC